>CAZGVT010000060.1:0-13070 GCA_964529255.1 uncultured Alphaproteobacteria bacterium
AAGGCCGCGCTAACCCGGCTCGGCGAAACATGACAACTTACTTTCGGGAATCACTGTAGGCATACTCTGCGGTCATCGCCCGCAGCCGGGCAATCCGTTCCGTAGTCGGCGGGTGAGTGGATAACAGCGCAGTAGCACGTGCGCCGAAAGTTCGCAGGGGATTCACGATATAGAGATGTTGCGTTGCCCGGGACGCCACTTTGAGTGGCTCGCCCTTTACCGCATCGGATAGCTTTTCGAGCGCGGATGCGAGCGCATTGGGATTGCGGGTAAACTCGACCGCCGACGCATCCGCGAGATATTCGCGTTTTCTCGACACAGCCATTTGAAGCAAGGTCGAGAAGACCGGCGCAAGGATCGCGAGTGCGATCGCGACGATGGCGAACGCACCGCTCGCCTTCCCGCCGCGACGCCGATTGCCGCCGCCAAAGCGCATCGTCCGCAAGTAGAAATCGGAAATCATGACGATAGCTCCGGCCAACGCGGCAACGAGCATCATGTAGCGAATGTCGTAGTTGCGGATGTGCCCGAGTTCGTGGCCTACAACAGCTTGAAGCTCTTCCCGTCGCAGCTTATCGGCGAGTCCGCGTGTCACCGTCACCGCCGCGCCCTGAGGCGACCGGCCAGTTGCAAAGGCATTCATTGCGGGAGTATCCATGACAAAAACTTTGGGCATTGGCAAGCCTGCGGCGATACGCATCTCGTCCACGATATTGATGAGTTCGCGATCTTCATCGGGATCGGCCGCTTTCGCGCCGGCCAGCGACAGGACCATGCGATCACCGGTGGCGAACGCGATGCCGGAGTACAGTCCGCCAAACGCAACGGCTCCGGCCGCTCCGTAGAGACCGAAACCGTGTGACTCGGCGATTGCGTAGCCCAGCACTCCAAGTAGCGCGATGAATGCCAACACAAGGACAAACGAATTGCGGCGGTTCCTGCGTATTTCCGCCGCAAAGTCAAGTCGCTGCATGTTTCTTGCTGCGCGTCATCGGATGCACGATTTATTGTGTACTGACTATCAGCACGGTGAAATCATCATCGAACGAGTCCTTGCCGCGATGGGAGATGATTTCGCGTTCCAGTGCGGCGACCAGCTCCGCCGGAGTGAGATGTCTCCGGCTGCTAGCAAACTCCACTACGCGTGCGTCGGTGAATTCCTCTTCAGCCGCATTCATGGCCTCGCTGACTCCGTCGGTGTACATCACAATCATATCACCCGGACTCATGCTGATAGTTGCCTCCTGATAGGCCACACCGGGAATGCAGCCGAGGACGATTCCGCCGGTATCCAGCATGACCGTCTGACCATTCGATCGCAAAATCGCAGGCGGGTTGTGGCCGGCATTGACGTAGGTCAGGCTGCGCGAAACCGGATCAAACACGGCCACGAAAAAAGTGATGTACTGCTCAGGCGGAGTGTTTCGGAAGATCAGGTCGTTTACGCGTCCGACGGTGTGCCGCAGCGTGCTGCTAATCCCGACGGCAGTACGCAACGAAGCTTGCAGATTTGCCATCAACATCGCGGCTCCGGCACCCTTTCCCGAAACATCTCCGACGGCGACAACCGTCTCTCCGCTCTCAAGCGCAATGACGTCGTAATAGTCACCGGCGACCTCCAGTGAGAACTTGGAGCGCGCAGCGACGGAAAGACCCTTCGTTTCCGGGAGATTGTGCGGCAGAAATCCCTGTTGAATCAATCTCGCCATGCGCATCTGCTCTTCGAGCCGCTGCTTTTCCACATTGTCTTCGATGAGCCGGATATTTTCGCTGGCGAGAGCGATTTGCGGGGCGAGGGAATTGAGGATACGCAACTCTTCGGCGGAGTAATCTTCCTTTTCCTGTTTGCGGCTGATGCCGATGAAGCCGACGAGTTGTGATTGCGCGACAAGTGGAAGTACGAGCACGACACTTTGGTCCGTCAGCCACTCGGCTTCGTCCGGAGTTACCGTAACACGCGAACTGGCGATCATCTCATCAACGAGCAGCGGACGGGATTCGCGCCGTAAACTGGCAATGAAATCGCTGTTCGCCAGAAACGGCGTGCGATTTTCTCCGCGGATATGATAGATACCGCTCTGGGTCGCCCGCGTCACGGGAACAACTTGCTCCACAAGCAGACCCTCGCGCAGGCGGTCTTCAAGTTCGCACCAGAACGCGCTCTTGTCGGGCAGCGTGAGCGATCTCTGCAGAAAGTCGCGGATGAGCTGTCGAAGTCGCTGTCGCTCGGGATAGACTCGTCGCTCAATGAGACTCTGAAATCTCTTCAGCGCGGGAATGAACAATGCAGTTGCTGTGATTGCCACAAGCACCGTCATCATCGGGTTCTCACGCATCAAGTCGCGTGTAATGAACATTCCGACGCTGAATCCTATTACGGCAAAGACTGCCGTAAATGTTCCGGTAATCAATACGTATCGCGTGCCGCGGCGGATTTTCGATTCGACTTCCAACAGCCGCCATCGACCGAATGCGTAAGCGAATGCGACCGGCGGCAGCAGCATCGCCACGAATCCGGCCTCAAGCATGGTCATCGTGACATTAGGATGCGATTGGAACCAGTTTGAGAACAGACTGAACACAAGAATCAGCGTACCCAGCATCCCGAGGCCGATGCCCGACCCCCACATCACCAGATTGATCTGACGCCGCTGCAACGTGTCAAACGATCGCCGTTTTCGATCGGCAAGAATGACAAATCCGACTAATATCTGGCCTGCGAGCATGAATGCCGCATAGTTGCCGACAAACTTCTGCAGCGCCGGCCACACGTTCGCGAGCTGCACGAGCGCAGGCAGCAGATAATTCAGCGCGTAGATCGGAACCCGCAGGCGCCGCGACACTGCGAGCGGCGTGGGAAAGAGCAGATTGAGGTGAATCCAAAAGGCGGCGAAAAAGACTGCAAAGCCCCGCACAATCTGGCTGACTACGCTGAGGTAGGGGATCTCAAACGCGGCGAACGGCCCGGACATCACGGACACATTGCCGATCATCAGGGAGGTAATCGCATAGCAGAACAGGGCAAGGGCGCGAACGGCGGGGATATTCGGTCGGGCAAAGAATGCCCAAAGGCCGACACTGCAGAACGCGAAGGCGATTAGAAAGCGCAGAACCTGAAGACTGATAACTCCCCACGCTACGTTCGCCTTGGGTTTTCGCGCGACGATGGTTGCGGTGTGGACCTTTCCGTCGACCTGCGATCGCCACGTCAGTTGGGTACGTTCGCCGATCGGCCGGGGCGAGCCATAGAACATGTTCCATCGTGAGGGAGTGGCAGCCGTATCGTTAATGGAGACGATCGTGTCTCGGATGGTTGGAAACACGGACCCGATAAAATCTTCACTCTCGACCCAACCCATCACCATGGTTGAGTCCGGTCCAACTGCCGTCCGGTCGGCCAGCCGCGCCTCGGACTGAATTACTCCGGCTTGCAAGAAAGTCTGGACCTTCGTCGCCTCTCGCGCAAAGAACACGAACATGAACAGAAATAGCCCGAGTCCGAGGAGTCCGACGACGGCCCGGATCAGGCTATTCCAAACTGAGTTGCGTGAAGAGGTGTGGTCCAACTTAAGCTATTGTAATTGCTAACAATGAAACTTCTCGGTCATCAACACGGGGGCAAGTCACTCCGGATAATCTACATCAACGGAGTGTCATTTGCAATTAGGACAAGACTATCGGTCCGGTATCCCTTCCCTATCAGAACTTTGGCCGTTACCTGTGTTGCAGGGTCCGTCTAACTACTCAGTTAGGTTGGGATGTCAGGCGAGAGGAGATGCCACAGCTTTTCCCAAGAGAAATGGGGGCGTATAGGTTCCGGCAGGGATGTCGTTCTGGACTTCGCGTCAGCGAGTGGCAAGAATCTCTCGGATCAGAATGGCACGTCCTGAGAGACCCCGGACATTCGCGTTGCGAAAACTTGCGTGAAGTCCGGGAAGACCCGCAATACAGGAGCTGCTCGGCGAGGGGAGGATTCCGATTGACCTTTCTGAGATGGGTACCAGAGACAGAGTCCTACTATGAGAAGTGAATGGAGTACTGAATGTAGACCCCACGACCGGCTTCCGGCAGGATACTCTTCACGCGGCTAAGGTGATTCCGGTAGTCCGAGTTCAGCAGGTTGGTGACTCCACCGCGGATCGTCTGGAGAATTGACCTGGATTTCAGCTCGTAGTGTGCCGAGGCATCGAACACGAGGTATGCCGCGGTCGGAAATTCGAACTCTGCGACACGAAGCTGCGAGAGCGCTCCGCGAGAGTTGAACATTATCGTCAGGTTGTGACACTCATATCGAGCCGACAAGAGTGCGCTTGCCGGCGGCATAGAGGGCAGTGGAGTTCCACCGGAGGTCAAATCGCCCCATGTTGCACTGGCCATCAGCTCCGTCGAATAGCCATGTCCGAAGTGCCTGCCTGAGCTTAGCTCAACCCCCGTTATCGCGGCATCAGCGCCCTGATATTGATACTCCGGTAACAGGGTACGGAAGTTGATCCGTCCGGAATTCAGTGCGAACACAAAATCGGAGATCCGGTTGTAATAGAACGAAAGGTCAAGGTAGCCGTGCACGGGGCGCCATCGCGCGGTCAGATCGAGTCCAAGTCCTGATTCGGCGGAAAGCTCAGGATTTCCAATCTCAAAGGAATATGCCGCGAGGTGTGGACCCTCGGAGTACAGTTCTTCGAGAGTGGGAGACCGATAGGACTTCATCAGACCAAGTGAACCGCTCCATTGCGTGCTAATTGGGCGGCTTAAGTTCAGACCGGCAGAAACGCCGCCAAAATCGCGCCCGTGAATGAGCCCGATTCGAGTAGAGACGCGCTCCTCCTCCGGGCTCACTCTGCGGTAGTCGCCTCGAACAGCCATCTGCCATCTCCACGGACCGATCCGGGTGTCTTCCAAGAGTGCCGCGGCATAGCTATCTTCTCCTGCCCCGGGACTGAAAGAGAATCCGCCACTGGCGAAATCGCGTTTCTCGCTCCATAGCATGAACGCGCCATTTTCAAAGCGCCCCAGCTTGCGCAGTCTGTTGATGAGCGAGAAGTTGTACGTCAACACTCCAAATTCGATACCCAGACTACCGTTGGATTCATATTCGCCGTGATAGTACCGCGAGTACGAACCGCGCAACAGCATTGAACTGAGCGGACCGCGATCCAGCTTTCGCTCGGCGGCTGCCTCGACGTGTCTTCGTTCGAGAGCGATGCGCACACCCTTGGGATGCGCGCCGACGAAGCCTCCCGGCAAGCCGTACTCGGATTCGTAGTAGCTTGCCGCCGCACCCGCGTAACCGCGATTATCGATATGCGCGACACCGGTACCGAGTTCATCGGACCGCAAGAAAGTGTTCCGCAACTTTCCTTCAGGAGTGTCCACGTCGCTTGACCGGTTTCTGGTGGCTATTGCCCCGGCGACAAAATCTCCGAGCGGCGCACTCAATTCCGCATGACCGACTCCGCTTTCGCTGACACTCTTCGCCTGCAAGAGCGCGGAACCGGTAAGGCGGGATATTCGCTCGCTCGGGATGCGATTCTTGACCGCATTCAGGACACCACCTAAGGTGTAGGATCCGTAGAGCAGGCTGCCGGGACCGCGGATAAGTTCTACGTAAGAGGCTCCGAGTGGATCAATCGCCAAGGCGTGGTCCGCGGAAGTTGCAGAGAGATCACCCGTGCGCTCGCCATCTTCGAGCAAGAGCAATCGATCCCCACTGAACCCGCGCATGACGGGCCGCGATGGCGCCGGACCCATGGAACGGACAGAGACTCCCGCTTGCGACGAAACAGCGTCGGAGAGGGTCGTTGGAGCGGAGCGTTCGATGGACTCCTGTGACAGAGTGCGGGATCCGGTCACATCGGCATGCAGGCGATCCAATTGGCCCGTTATTATGAGACCGCTGAGATTCAACGGGTTGGGCGGAAGTTGAAGCTTGAGAGTGATCTCGGAGTAGTCTTCGACCCGTACGGTCACCGTAGTGTCTCGATAGCCGATGAGGTCGAAATGCAGAGCATGGGTGCCCGAAGGCACGTCCGGAAAACAAAACTCTCCGGTTTCCTTCGTGATGGCATGGAGCTGCAAGTCTTCCAGATGTACGATCACGCCATAGAGCGGCGACTTGTCGTCGGCATCCGTTATCGTTCCCCGGATACTCCCGGCAAAAGCGGAACACGCCATTGCCGGGAGCAGTATCCAGATTGTAGTGAAGGCGCGGCTCACCGTGCCTGCCGAAAGTCGCCGATAAGTGGTGCGGCGACGACGATTGGGATTGGCGGGGCAACAAAGTCCGGGTGCTCTTCATGGAGTAGATGAAGTGTCAAAGTCGTGTTGCCGGCAGCGAGTCCGTGGATCAGAAATCCAAAGAGTTCGCCTGCCTCGAATTCAAATCCGGCGACAGACTCATCGGCGATACTCCAACCGAGCGAATAGGTCGAATCCTGCGGCTGAAAGCGGCCTCCGTCTTCGGAGATGAAGAACACATCAAAGTGATCCGTCGCAGAGCCGGCCGTAGCCGTAATCTGTCCGTTGACCACCCCGGATTCCACGGTCACAACATCTTGACCGTCCTGCTCCAACACCAATCCGACGACTGCTTCCTCGCCCGCCGCGGGTTCGACTGTAACCGGAATCGGGGGGGTTAGGAAATCGTCGTGGTCGACATGAATGAGCCGCACAACGAGCGATGTTTGCCCATGCTCGAGTCCGGTGACGTGAAAGTCAAAGACCTCGCCGGCATGTTGTTCGATCTCAATAACCGAGAGATCGGCGATCGTGAACCCGAGATGGAAGTCGGGACTGGAAGGAAGGAATTCATCGCCGTCGGCATCCAAAAAACGGACGTGAATGAGTGCCGTTTGCTGTCCTTCGGTGGCGTTGATTGCACCGCTTACGACCCCGCTGTCGACACGGACGATTTCGACTCCGTTCAATCTCAGGACGAGCCCTTCGGCCTCGGCATGAACGGAATTGTCGCCATCAACAGGGTTGTCGTCGTTACAGCCTGAACATGCGAAGCACACAAGGCTCGCGGCAAGTGCGAGAGAGAGCCATCGAAACATTGCAGTCTCCTTGATTGGAATAAATGAGTGAAGCGACCGGCACGAACTCGCGCGTGAAAACGCACGCGGAGGAATCCGGGCGGTCGGACCTAAGCAACTGTCGGGTGGAGGGACTTAGGCCGGAGGAGACTGCTTGGGAGCGAGAAGGAGGAGGGCTGCGGCGGCAGGCCGGGCGGCATGATTGTGTGAGGTGGGAAGAAAAGCGGGAAGATCACCAATAAAGGTGAATTCTGGTGCAGCCAGCGGGGATTGGAGGCTGTGGAGCCAGAGTCGGAAGGGACACTCGTGAATCGCGCTGTCGTCAGGTGCGTGCCGGAAAGCTTCACTTGCCGGATCGCCAGCGCATGTCTGGCAGTAATCAAGCTGGGGAGCCAAACAACAAGATACACTTTGGCCATGGCAGCCATCCGTCGCAGTATGCCGCACCGCCACGAGATGCAGCGGAAAGGCAAAGCACAGCCACACATAGGTGGCAAGGAGCGCATTTGCAACCCGAGGCACGGTGAGCAGTTGGAGGGGGGCGACCAGCATAGTATGAAGTTACGGAATTCGTTGGGGAGAGTCAACTTGCAGACAATTGACAATCCCGATTTTGCTGCTTACATTTGGGCTAATTGCACGCTCCGTTAACCGCAAGAGGTGTCGTTGAAGCCGTTGGTTGGAGTCATCATGGGGTCGAAGTCGGACTGGGAGACGATGTCTCATTCCGCGACAACTCTTGATGAGCTGAAGATCGATTATGAAGTTCGGGTCCTCTCGGCACACCGCACACCGGATGCGCATGCTGAGTATGTCTCGACCGCGGAATCTCGCGGACTTGAAGTGATTATCGCCGCCGCCGGTGGCGCGGCGCATCTGGCGGGGGTCACGGCGGCAAAGACCATTTTGCCCGTGCTGGGTGTGCCAATGGAGAGCAAATCGCTGGGCGGAATGGATTCACTGCTCTCGACGGTGCAGATGCCGGGGGGGATTCCAGTTGCGACATTTGCCATCGGAAAACCGGGCGCGATCAATGCGGCGTTATTCGCGGCGGCGATCCTGGCGCCCCGTTACCCGGAGATTGCAAAGGCGCTGGCAGCGTATCGCGCGAAACAAACCAAGTCGGTTCTGGACAATCCGGATCCGCGGAAATAGAAAGGGGTATTGAAGCATGGCCGTGTTGATTTACCTCGGGCTCATCGTTGTCGTTGTGATCTGGGTGATCATGCTTTTCAACGGGCTGGTCCGTCTGCGCAACGCGGTAAAGAACGCATGGGCGCAGATCGACGTGCAGTTGAAGCGGCGATACGATCTGATTCCGAATCTCGTGGAAGTCGTCAAGGACTACATGTCGTATGAGCAGGAGACGCTGACGAAGGTCATTGAAGCTCGCGGAAAGGCGATGTCTGCTCAGGGTGTGGAGGCCAAGTCCGCCGCGGAAAATCAGCTCACCGGAGCACTGAAGTCGCTGTTCGCAGTGGCGGAAGCTTATCCCGATCTGAAGGCGAATCAGAATGTGCAGCAGCTCCAGGAGGAGCTGACCTCCACGGAGAACAAGATCGCGTTTGCGCGTCAGTACTACAATGACTCGGTAATGCGGTTGAACAATCAGACTGAGCTGTTTCCGTCGAATATCGTCGCGCGAATATTCGGCTTCAAGCGCGAGGAGTTCTATCTGGTTCCCGAGGAGGAGCGCAAGGTCGTGAAAGTGGACCTCAGATAGCGTAGCCTATGCAGATGAACGGAGCACGATGATGGAGCACAACCGGCGGGAGTTCCTAAAAAAAGTCGCGCAAGCCGGCGCATTGGGTGCGCTGACCTGGATTGGCATTGGCTGTTCCGACGATGACGGAGAGGATGATGGCAGTGGTTCAGATTGTCCGTATACACTGGATAACAACGGCAACATCGTGTTGAATCTCGAGGAGTGCGAACACCTGCAACATGACAGTGCGGCCATTTTTCTCAGCAATAGTCCTGTAGGTGGAGTGATTGTCACGCATACGACAGGCGACGATTACCATGCATTCAATCCTCG
Organism: uncultured Alphaproteobacteria bacterium; assembly: GCA_964529255.1. GTDB lineage: Bacteria > Electryoneota > RPQS01 > RPQS01 > RPQS01 > CAZVXJ01. The sequence continues at coordinate 9,070 of CAZGVT010000060.1, forward strand.
CTGTACGCACGAGGGGTGCACGGTCGCGGCATCCACTCCTACTCTGAACTGTCCGTGTCACGGTTCCCGATATCATCTTACGGGATCCGTCGCAAACGGCCCGGCGACGGCACCTTTAGCGGCCTATCCCGTAAATCAAACCGGGAATTTATTGACCATTGTGATTACATAGCCGGATTACGAAGAGCTGCAACGACAAACCGGACTCGGCATTTGTGCCGGGTCTTTTGTTTGCGTTTCAAGCAGTTCGCGCTTTTTTGGGCAGTGTTGAAGATTGTATCTCAGATACTGCAAGGCTTGCATTCCCTCTTGCCGTATGGTAAATTAGAAGGATTCAACCGTGACTGGGTGCACAGGAATGACTCCGATTGTGTCTATCACAAAACCAGATTGTGTTTTCAGGAGAAAAGGATGATCAGCCAGGTTCATTATGTTCTTCAAAGGTTTGAGAACGTTTGTCTTAGATTCCCCCTGCTCGCACCGCTGACCGCTTTATTGGCGCTTTCGACGGTCGTTGCAACAGCACAGATCAGCGCTGGCAGCATGCCGTACAGTTTTCAGCAGACCATCGCCTCTGCTATCCCGACCGCATCAATGCCTCCGACGGACTTGGCAACGCTTCTGGCGGAGGATGAACTCGCGGCCAAGGACGAGCCCTACCGGTTTGGCTACTCGCATGACGTCCACTTGAATTTGGAGAATTCCGGAAATTGGATGGAGCTTCCCGACGGCAGCCGTTTGTGGCAATTGAGAATCACCTCCGCGGGAGCTTATACCATCAGCCTGCTCTACGATGACTGGTTTATTCCCGATGGCTGTGATCTGTTCATTTACAATGAGGCGCGGGATTTTGTAATTGGAGCGTTCACCAGTTTCAATAATTGGGTGGACGGAACCAATATCACGCAGCCGGTGTGGGATGATGTAACGATTCTTGAGTACCACGAGACCGCCGCGGCGCGTGGTCAGAGCAGGCTTTCGATATCGAATGTTGTGCACGCGTATCGCAATGTATTCGGTCGATCGGATGCCAACCCGCTCGACAACTACGGTGATTCGGGAACGTGCAATAACAACGTGAACTGTCCGGAAGGCGCTCTGTGGCAGACGAACAAGCGCGGCGTGGCGATGATCCTGACTTCCGGTGGCTCGCGAATCTGCACCGGCTCGCTGGTGAACAACACGAATCAGGATCAGACTCCTTACTTCCTGACTGCCAACCACTGCCTCGGAGGAAGCAGCACATGGCAGTTCATGTTCAACTACGAGTCGCCGGGCTGTACGAATCAAAATGGCCCGACAAATCAGACGGTTTCCAATTCCACGTTGCGCGCAAATTGGTCAGGGTCCGATTTTGCGCTGCTTCAGCTCTCATCCGCGGTTCCCGCCGCTTACAATCCATATTACAACGGCTGGAATCGCGTGGATGCCGCGGCGACGAATTCGGTCTGTATCCACCATCCGAGCGGCGACATCAAGAAGATCACGTTTGACAACAATGCGCCCGTAAGTTCAACCTGGTCCGGCACTCCGGCAAACTCCCATTGGCGCATCCTTGCATGGGAAGACGGCACCACGGAGCCCGGTTCCTCCGGATCGCCGCTGTTCGATCAAAATCATCGCATCACCGGCCAGCTTCACGGCGGCACGGCATCCTGTTCCAACAACATCGATGATTACTTCGGCAAGTTTTCACTCTCGTGGACGGGGAACAACAGCAATTCGACGCGCCTGAGCAATTGGCTTGATCCTGCCGGAACGGCACCGACAGTGCTCGACGGTCTGGATGGCTCCGCCGCTTCGATTACCGTTACCGCGCCCAACGGAGGGGAGACCTGGGTCGAGGGAGAGGCGCGCAATATCACGTGGACTTCGAGCGGCGTTACCGGAAACGTGAATATCGAACTCAACCGAAACTACCCCGGCGGTGCGTGGGAGAGTATCGTTGCGAATACAGCAAACGACGGAACGCACTCGTGGACGGTGACGCTTCCGGCAAGCGTCGCGCTGGCTCGTGTGCGGATCACGAGCGTCAACGCACCAACAGTCACGGATGTGTCGAATAGCAATTTCACGATTGCGGCACGCTCTATCACGGTTACTTCGCCGAATGGAGGCGAGACGTGGATTGAGGGTGAAGCACGGAATATTACCTGGACTTCACTTGGACTGACGGGTAACTTGAATATCGAGCTGAGCCGCAACGGCGGCGGATCGTGGGAAACCATTGTCTCGAACACCGCCAATGACGGCACTCATTCGTGGACAGTGACGCTGCCGGCCACGAGTACTGCACTCGTGCGTATCACAAGCATCAGTTTCCCGGCGGTCACAGATCAATCCAATGCGAATTTCACGCTTGCCGCTCGAACGATCACTGTAACGTCGCCGAATGGCGGTGAAGTCTGGGTGGAAGGGGAAGGGAGAATTATTTCCTGGGCTTCGCAGAATTTGACCGGCAACGTGAATATTGAGTTGAATCGCACGTATCCCGGCGGTGCGTGGGAGAGCATTGCCGCGAACACGGCGAACGACGGCACGCATACTTGGAATGTGACGCTTCCCGCCACGGCCCTCGCAAGGATTCGTATTACGAGCGTGAGCTTTCCGACGGTGAGTGATGTCTCGGACAACAACTTCACATTGGCGGCAAGGACGATTACCGTGGTATCTCCCAACGGCGGCGAGTCGTGGATCGCCGGAACGAATCAGACAATCTCCTGGACTTCGCAAAATGTCTCCGGCAATGTGAATGTTGAACTCAACCGGAATTATCCGGGCGGAGGCTGGGAGTCCATTGCACTGAACAGCGCCAACGACGGATCGGAAGTCTGGACCGTCAGCACGCCGGTTTCGACTCTCTGCCGTGTGCGCGTGACCAGTGCGAGTTTCCCCACGGTCAGCGACGTCTCCAATAACAATTTCACAATCCTGCAAGCGAACATTCCGGCGAATGTCGCTCACGATCCACTCGACGATCAGGCACCGGCACCGTTTACGGTCACTGCAATCGTGACCGATGATGCGGGCGGGTTTGCCACCAAGTTTCATTACTATCCTGTTGGCGGCGGTCCATATGATTCGCTTAACATGAGTGCCACCGGGAATCCGAGCGAGTATGCCGCTGCGGTGCCGGCGCTTGCTGAGGACTTTTACGGCTACTACCTCCGGACGATAGACGCGGGCGGATTGGTCACGCAGACGGATACGTTTTTCTTCGAAGTTCGGCAGGTATGCGGTGATGAAATCAGTTACGATGATGGCGTAGCCGAAGCCAGTCATTGGTCACAGAGCATCGGCTACAAGTGGGCCGTGCGCTTTTCCCCTCCCGCGACGCCTTATTCGTTGTGTCAGGCGCGCGTGGGTGTCTCCGCAGTGAATCCCGATGATACCCACTGGCTGATCCATGTTCAGGTTTTTCTTGCTGACGGAATCGGAGGTGCTCCGGGCACCGCGATTGCGGACAAGTACGTTGGTTCCATCGGCAATGAAATCGGCGGCGTGCCCGCCGATCCGGCAAGTTTCGCAGATGTGCTGCTGCGCGACGGATCGGGTGTTCCGCTCCAGATCAATGGCGATTTCTATGTCGCGGTTTCGAACCCGGAAATGGGAAAGTACGAGGCATTTCTGCACGACACGTCCAGTGCGCCTTCGGGTCGCAGCTATGTCTACGATCCGTGCGACAGTCTTTGGATCAGCGAAGAAGATTTGCATGGTTCGGCACGATCCGGGAACCGGATGATTCGAGTTCTGGGTCATGCGCTGCTTCCGCCTGCCATAGTAATTCAGCGATCAGGTAATGACATCAGACTCGACTGGACGTCGACCGGTGCGCCCTACTATCGGGTCTATGATTCCGCTACAGCCGACGGACCATTCACGAATCTGATTGGTTCGACGAGCGCCAATACGTTCATCGACGCAGGTGCCGTGGCGGGTACCATCAAGTTTTATCTTGTTCGGTCATCCAGCCAGCCGTAAGGATACAGACCTAAGTTGAA
>CAZGVT010000061.1:0-13033 GCA_964529255.1 uncultured Alphaproteobacteria bacterium
ACCGAGACCAATGCGTGGACGACTCCGCCGGAGAGTATTTGGCCGGCAGGCTCGCATTTTCACTCAGACAATGTGGCAGTGCAAAGCCCGCTCGCGGAAGGCGCTGATTCCGTGTGGAGCGTCTCGATCAACTTCGGTGGGACGACTATCGAGGCGATCGCCTTCGTCTTCACCGACGGTGCGAACAACTGGGACAACAACAACAATGCCGACTGGCATCTCGAATTCCTGCAGGCGGGAACGGTGTCTTGGTGGACTCCGGAGTCGCCGGAACCGGGAGATCTGATTTCCATCTATTATGACTGCGTGCCCGGCACCTTGCCGAATAACGCGACGAATGTGATTCTACACTGGGGAATCAATGAACAAGGGCACGGCAATTGGCAGGCGGCACCCGAAATTATGTGGCCCCCGGGAACGGTCATGGATGGAATTGCCGCGCGCTCGCCGATGAATGCCCAGGGCAACGGACTGTTTTCGATTCAAATTCAGACTATCGATACGATCTACTCACTCCACTATGTGACCACCGACGGCACGAATTGGGATAACAACGGAAACCAGAACTGGGACATCGTGCTCGACGAGCCACCGCCCGTTCTGCAGACGCATGTGATCTTCCGGTTCGATCCGCGGTCCGCGTTTTCAAGCTACTTTGGCCCGATAACGACCCTGAATCTGGCCGGCGCGTTCAACGGCTGGAGTACGTCCGCTACACCGCTAACGAATCTGGATCAGTACGGCAATCGCTGGGGCGAAGTGCTGATGCCCGTGGGCCGCAATGAGTACAAATTCGTGATCAACGGCAATAACTGGCAGATCGATTATGACAATCCGCTCAATGCGCCCGGCGGATTCAATAACTCGCTGGCATTCTACGAGGCGGATTCGCTTCCGCAGATTTACGACATTCAGCCGGGAGAGAACCTGACCTATTATCAGGGATCAAATGTTGTGGTTTCCGTCCGCGTGCGCCCCGGTGATCTGGGGAGCGCGATTTCAGGAACACCGACCGTGCATGTGAACGGAAACGCGCATGCAGCGAATTGGAATCCTGGAACCGGACTGCTGACCTTGAATCCGTTGCCGACGATGAATATCGCTTACGATACGGTCCGCATTTCGGCAACGGATGTTGCCGGTCGCGCCGGTACGCGGTTTCTCGGTTATGCGTTCAAGCAAGTCTCCTATGCTGCGGCCGATGTCACGCATGATCAAGTCTACACGGATGTCAGCAACAACTTTGACCTGATTCGAGTCGGAGCAACCGAGGTCGGCAGCGGTGCGGCGCTGGCCATGAGTCTTCGCTACGCGGGAGCCGATCCGGAAGAGACGATGACTCTATTGACGATCTCAGGTTCATTGGATGGCTTTAGTGAGTTGCCGGGATTCGGCGGCGAGATTCGTGTGCCGGGACTGTCGAACGGTGGAATCGCGGTACTCTATTTGGATCCATCGAGTCCCTATTATGATCCGGCGGTTCACAATCGCATTCATCCCAACGGCAACTTGTCTGTTTCGGGTCCCACGGTTTCAATTTCGTATGATCCGGGTTCGCATCAATATCTGACGGAAATCGCAACCGCCGATCTCGAACAGTATCTTGGTTCATATCAGGCTCCATGGTATTTTACGTGCGCGAGTTTTCGCGCGGGCGGATCGGATCAAGGATATTGCACAGAGATTCAGGTGGAAGACGGTGGAGTGGACGGTCTTGAGGAGCCTGATGCATATGACGCGATCTTCTTTGATGCAGCCGATATTCAGAACAAGAATTTCGAGAATTACGGATTGACTCGCCGCGTAACCTTCGACGCACCGGGCCGCGGTGTCGCCGCAATTCATCCTGACTCGCTGGGTCCGAATATGCGTCACGATGGACCGGCATGTACAATTCTTACGCGCGGCGCGCCGACGACGGACACGACGCAGACGATCAAAGGCCGCGTAACCTCGCAGGTGGCGTTAACGTCAGTGTGGCTGAAGCAAAATCAGACGGTTCATCCCGTGACAATGACGGGGGACTCGTTTGCCGTTCCCGTTCTGCTCGTTGAAGGTGTGAACTTGTTTTCTCTCTGGGCGCGCGACGCAAACGCCGACACGTCGAATTCCCCGGCGATGACGTTTACCTTGAATATCAATCATGCGCCGGATATTCGCATCGTGACCAGCGTCGGAGGTGCGACGTGTTTCATGGATGCTTCGCAGTCGATGGACCCGGAAAATCAGCCCATCAGCTACCAGTGGAGCGCCGAACCGGACAACCCCGCGCCGGTGACGCTGAACAATGCGAACACGGCAACGGCATCGTTCACGCCGCCGAACATTGCCGGAGAATATTACTTCAATCTTGTCGCGAGCGATCCCGACAATCATCAGGCGCGTGGTCGCACGTTTTTCACGATCAACGGCCAGGACTGGCACGGCTTCTCCAACGATGAGGCGGCGTACTGGGCCGAACACACGAGAATTTACGAAATCTTCGTGCGATCTTACTCGACGCAGGGAAATTTCGACGCGATCACCGCGGACATGCCGCGCATCGCCGATCTCGGTGTGAATGCGATCTGGATGATGCCGGTTTTCGAAGGTCCGTCCGATCACGGCTATGAAATTACGGACTATTATACGGTCGAGCAGGACTACGGCACGGCGCAGGATCTCCACGAACTCGTACAGGCCGCACATGCGCATGGGATTCGCGTGATGCTCGATATGGTGATTAATCATACGGGCATCGGGCATCCGTTCATGCAGGACGCGCAGCGACACGGGAGATACTCGCACTATTGGGACTGGTACGACCGCGACGCCAACGGCAACTACACCTATTATTTCGACTGGACAAGTTTGCCGAATATCAACCTGAACAACCCGGAGTGCGCGCAATACTGGATCGATATGTGCAAATACTGGATTGAGGAATTCGATATTGACGGTTATCGCTGCGACGTGGCGTGGGGACCGATGCAACGCTCACCGCAATTCTGGGTGAACTGGCGGCAGCAGTTGAAAGAAATCAAACCCGAAATCTGCCTGTTGGCGGAGACCGGGGCGAACGAGTGGAATAATTTCACGAACAAATTCGATCTCTGCTTCGACTGGAATCTCCATCACGAGGGCCAGTCGAGTTTTGCCGCGATGTTTCCGGGCATCCCTGCATTCGGACCGCTTACGGATCTGGTGAGCAACTACGGCGTCGGCTGGCCGGCTTACAAGCAGCCGCTGCGCTTCGTGGAGAATCACGACGAAGTGCGCTATCCCTCCGAGAACACGTTCCCGCAAGCGAAACTTGTGGGCTCGTTTTCCCTCGCGATTCCGGGTGCGGTGATGCTCTATGCGGGTCAGGAGATCGGCATGACGTCGCAGCGCGGTCAGATTACGTGGGGCAGCGATCCGAATAATATGTATCAGCTGTTTTACCGGGCGATGAACGCGCGCAAGCTGCTGCCGTCCCTGCGCGAGGGTGAGTTCGAGACCGTGAACAACAGCGTGAACAACTACATTTACAGCTTTGCGCGGCATGGTGAGAACATGGATCCGGTGATCTGGGCGGGGAATTTCTCGGGTGAGGCGCGCTTCGTGCAGGTCGAAGTGGATCATGATCTGCTCGGCATTCACGATGATTCGACCTACTGGGTCTCGGAGCTGCTTGGCGCCACGAGTTTTCAGGTGCAGGGCTCCGCGCTGAGTCAACTCGTCACGAGTCTCCCGGGATACTCCTCAAATCTATGGGTAATTTCCGATTCCGCGATTTCGGTGGATGTGCCCGAGTCGCGAGGCGGAGTGCCGGAGAAAATCACTCTGGGCAATGCATATCCGAATCCATTCAATCCGTCCACGGTAATCCCACTCGAAATGAGCCATGCGGCTCGCGTTTCCTTGAAGATTTACGATGTGCTCGGTCGCGAGACAGTCGTCCTCGCCGATGGTCTCGTATCGGCGGGATCGCACGACTTCCTCTGGAATGCAGAGACTCATGCGGCAGGAATCTACTTTGCCGTGTTGCGCGCGGGCAATGTGCATCAGGTGCGGAAGTTGGTGTTGTTGAGATGAGTCTATTCGAATCTCCCCCCACATCCTGTGGGGGGATTAAGGGGGGAAGTTTATTCACCATCCGCCCGGGCCGTATCTTCCTTCTACTCCTTCTGGCAGTTTGCCCGGTCTACGCAGAATGGACAAGCCCTCCTGCAATTTGGGTTCCGCCCGGAAAGGGCCGTCCCTTTCTTCTTGCCAATCGTAACGGCACCTACTATTACGGAAGCACAAGCGAGGAGTCGTGGGACTCCGGCTGGATGGGCTTGTGGGTCGATCGAAAGCGAGTAATGCAGCAGCTAACGGCTCGCGATGCAACCGGCACCGCAATAGAGTTTGGACGAGCACACTGCCGAGTAGAAACCGATGGAGCAGGCTGGTCGTGGGGAGAAAATCCACCGAAAACGTTTAGCTTTGGGTATCACTATTCTCGCGATACGCTCGAATTCGAATCATTCGGCGTAGTCACCGACTCGTCGCACTGGTTGCAACGATGGAGTAACCCCATCCACATAAGGGGTCGCGAATCTGAGATATTGATTCAGGTTCAATTGCCATTCGCTGCCGCAGATTCTGTTGTGACCCGTGCGCACTATTGGGCCTGGAGTCACCTGTTCAACCTTCTCGCCGAGAATGACTCCCTCCTCTACGCAGGTATACCGTGGTTCAATGAAGGGTGGGGAAGAGACACATTCATCTCGCTACCCGGATTTCTGGTGACGGGACATTCCGATGTTGCGCGCAAGCTGATTATTCGCTTTGCCAATTGGATTGATCGTGATCCGGAGAGCGCAACCTACGGCAGGATTCCCAATCGCGTGCGGCTGGAAGAAGAGATCGCCTACAATACCGCCGACGGTACTCCGTGGTGGATTCGTGCAATCTACGAATACGGGTTGTACTCCGGCGACATCACTTTGTGGCGCGAACTCTTTCTGGAACGGCGCAGCGAGGCCAAACCGTGGGCGGGTGCGGGTCGAATTGCCTTAAACGGTGCGATGCTGCACTCGGACTCATTGGGATTCCTGACGCACGCCGATCAGGAAACGTGGATGGACGCGGTGGGGACAACCGGCTGCGTAACGCCGCGAGGTAATCGGGCGGTGGAGATTCAGGCGCTGCATTATACGGCGTTTGACTGCGCCATCAAGATGAGCATGGCGGCGGACAAGCATGAGTTCAACGATGACGTTTCACGCTGGAAAGAGATGCGCACAAAGATCGAGCGCAATTTTCTGGTGAATTATCTCACTCCCGCTCATGACGGTTTGCGGGATCATTTGAACGCGGACAATACTCCTGATTCGCTTTTCCGGCCCAATCAGCTCTTTGCCGCAACGGTCCCGATCACTCCGCTTCTTCCCTCAGAAATTCGACACAGATTGCTCGCACGCGTTATGGAGAAACTCATACAGCGCCACGGCGTGATGTCGCTGTCGCCCGATGATGAGCTTTTCCATCCGTATCACATGCATGAGCGCTATCCCAAGGACGATGCCTATCACAACGGCATTGTCTGGGTGTGGCTCTCGGGACCGGCCAAGACGGCGCTGCGGATGGAAGGCCGTACGGATCTGGCGCTCGAACTTGCGAATTACGAAGCGAGTTATTTGTTGAATTGCGGCATGGTCGGATCGTTGCCGGAATTGTTCGACGCGATGCCGAGAGCGGGTGAGAAAATACCGCGGCAATCAGGCTGCACATCTCAGGCGTGGTCGCTGGCGGAGTTTCTTCGGACCCTGTATCAGGACATTCTCGGCATCCGCCCGGTGCTGGTGAAGAACAAGATCGAGCCGTTCTGGTTTTTCGACCCGCGCATTCCCGAAGCGTGGGGCGAAACCAAGGCGCGTGTGAATTTGTCCGGCGTGCCGCTGCTGGTGACGATGCAGAATTTCGGCGATTCGATGAGCGTGACTCTTAATCCGCAGGATTCGTTACGCGCAGCGCTGCCGGTAAAAATGTTCGACGAGCAAAATGGAGTCACCGGCATGATCGAGATCAATGCGCCCGTGCATTTTGTTTATGTCAAGTCCAATCACACAATCTATTCGGACGGCTATCCGACATCAAAGGTAACCTTGACGGGCTGGCCCTACGATGAAGGTGCGAAAGACCTTGCGTTCTCCAAACCGCTCAAAATGCGCGACTGGCCCGCGCTCAGGCCGCCGGAGTGGGAGGAGCTGACGACGAAACAGATACTGGCGACGAGTGAAGCCGCAGAGACGCTGGTTAACGAGAGCGATCCCGTCGGTGATGATAGAGGCGACGGCGATTATGCGTATCCGCTCGATGAGCACTTTGAGCCGGGAATCCTCGACATTACCCGGTTCGCGGTAGGCGCGGACAAAAGAAACTACTACTTCACCCTGGAGTTCGCCAATCTCGTGCAGCCGGGCTGGCATCCCGAGTATGGGTTTCAGTTGACGTATGCCGCGATCTGTTTGCATGATGGCAATGGCACGCGTCACGAAGTGGGCGCAAATTCAAACTACGTGCTGAACAAGGAAAGCGGCGCCTCGCGGATCATCTACGTCGGCGGCGGCTTGCGCATCGAGGACGAGAGAGGCAAGACGCTTGCCACATTCTCTCCGATGGCTCCCGCCGATGCATTCGGTGACACGACGACGTCTACGATCTCCTTCGCACTGCCGAAAAAGTTGTTTCCGAAGCCTGACGGTAAGTGGGCGTGGACGGTGTTGGTGGGAGCTCAAGACGATCATGGCGGCGCAGGCATGGGCGAATTTCGTGCTGTCAAGCCGAACGCGGAGCAATGGTCGGGCGGTGGCAACGAACACAACGGCTCGAATGTCTACGATCTCCTGCGGTCACCCTCCTGAACAAAGGGTGAAATAATCATACAAGTCGATCACTGATGGCCTCTATAGAATTTAGGAACATTTCAAAATCCTTCGGCACGGTTGATGTGCTGAAGGATATCTCTGTTACTGTAAACGACGGCGAGTTTGTCGTGCTTGTAGGGCCGTCGGGCTGCGGCAAGTCCACCGCGCTCAGGATCATTGCCGGTCTGGAACAGCCGACCACGGGTGAAGTGAAAATCGCCGGAACGGTGGTCAATGATGTTGCTGCGAGAGATCGCGACATTGCGATGGTCTTCCAAAGCTACGCGCTCTATCCGCACATGAGTGTGTACGAGAATCTTGCCTTCGGATTGAAGATGCGCAAGACGCCGCAAGGCGAGATTGCCTCGCGCGTCCAGGAGGCGGTGGAGATTCTGGGACTGCAGGATCTGCTGAAACGAAAACCGAAACAACTTTCGGGCGGGCAACGGCAACGCGTCGCCCTGGGAAGAGCATTGGTCAGAAAGCCGCGCGCATTCCTGTTCGACGAACCGCTTTCGAATCTCGACGCGAAACTTCGCACACAGACAAGAACAGAACTGGCGCGATTGCATCAGCGGCTCAAGACAACAATGGTATATGTGACGCACGATCAGGTGGAGGCGATGACACTCGGTCAGCGGATCGTCATATTGCATCAGGGCCGCGTGCAGCAGATGGAAACGCCATTGCAGGTTTATCAGAAACCTGCAAACAGATTTGTCGCCGGATTTATCGGATCGCCATCCATGAATTTCATTCACGGTAAGATCAAGGGCGAATCGTTTCAATCCTCCGGAGTCGGGTTCGTGCTGCCTCCAGGAGTCGCAAAAAATCGCCGGACTCACGTGACACTCGGTTTGCGGCCTGAGCAAATTCGTATCGCGACGAATGCGGGTGCGGGAATCAACGCGGTGATAGAAGTCATCGAACCGCTGGGGAATGAACTGCTCATCTACGCGCGTGTGGCCGATGACCGCCTCGTGATTCGCGCTGAACCCGGTCTACAACTCAAACCGGATCAGAAAGTGCATCTCTCCTTTGATACCGCCACGGCGCACTACTTCGACACTGAGACGGAGAAGGCGCTATGATCGCTCCCGCGCGCACGCCCCTTCTGTGGCTGTGCCTCTTTCTTATCCTTTGTTCCCTTTCCCCCGGTCATGCCGGTGATCTTTACCTGAACATTATTTGGCATCAGCATCAGCCGTTGTATGTGGACCCGGAAACGGATCAACTTCGCGGTCCGTGGGTGCGCACGCACGCGACAAAAGATTATTACGATATGACGGCGATGCTGGAGGATTTTCCGGAGATTCACGTGACGATCAATCTCACGTCATCGCTGTTAATGCAGTTGCAGACCTATTATGTGGAACGGATTCAACCTTTTGTTTACACACATGCAGATGGCAGACGGGCGGTGAATGTGGAGGAATTCCGGCAGCAGTGGAAAGGCAAGACCGATCCGTGGATTGATCTTGCTCTAAAGCCGAGTGCGGAGTTTGACTCGGCGGACGTCGCGACACTGGTGCTCGATCAATGGAATGCGTTCGGAATCTCGGCTGTGCAGATCGAGCGATTTCCCGAGTACAAGACTCTGCGCGACAAGCCGCGCGAGCTCTTGACGACAGAGGACTTCACCGCCATCAAGTCGTGGTTCTATCTGGCGCACTTTGATCCCGACTTCCTGCGTGGGGCGTCCAAGTTGGAAGTGGACTTGACCGATCTCGTGAGTGAGCGTGATGGCAAGTTCTACTTGAACCGAGCGTTAACTGAACGCGACGCTATTAGACTGGTCGCCGAAGCCGTTACGGTCTGTGCGGCCGTCGTTCCCATTCACAAAATGCTGATGGAAGCCGGGCAGATCGAGGTCATCACGACTCCGTTCTATCATCCGATTTTGCCGCTGATTATCAATACGGAGATTGCGCGGACCTGTCAGCCGCGCGATTCACTGCCGTCGCGCTTTGCATACTTCGATGATGCGGTGGCGCAAGTCGAGAAGTCTGTTGCGTATTACAACGCGGTGTTCGGTCATTTACCGAGCGGCATGTGGCCGGCCGAGGGTTCCATCTCCGGTCCAGCTGCGAAGGTCTTCGCCGCGAACGGTATTTTGTGGATTTGCGGAGACATGCATGTGCTCGCGAAGTGTGAGCCTCCTAATCTACCCGTTGCGAACGCCTTCTGGTACGAAACCAGCGCAGGGACAAACATCGCCATTGTCTTCCGCGAAACGACACTCTCCGACCACATCGGCTTCACTTATCAGCGCATGCATCCGGACAGCGCCGCGAACCATTTTCTTCGCGAAGTGTTGAAGTACAAACCGGCTGCGAATGACTCCGACCGGCTGCTGACCGTGATCCTCGACGGCGAAAACGCATGGGAGTGGTACGAGCACGACATGGACGGCAAGCGGTTTCTGAATCAATTGTATACAAATTTGACAGTGGCAACGGAGCGCGGCGACTTGAGTTGCGTAACGCCCACGGAATACTTGAGAACGCATCCGGTCACATCGCTGCCCATGATTGAAAAGCTCTGGCCGGGTTCCTGGATCAATGCAAACTTCGACACGTGGATCGGCGAGCCGGAGGAAAATCAGGCCTGGGAGTATTTGTTGCGCACGCGGCAGGATTTGGAGAAAAGCAACTTGACACCCAAAGGCCCCGGCGCGCCGGCCTTCGAGTCCATGTACGCTGCCGAAGGATCGGACTGGTTCTGGTGGTACGGCGCGGATCAAACGGCGGGCGGCGGCGACAAACCGTTTGAAGATGCGTTCTTCTCGCATTTGCGCGCCGTCTATAAACACATGCGCGAGGCGGGAATTGACATTGAGACGCCTGAATTCAAGCCGATCCTCAGCTCAGACAAAATCACATTGCAGGAAAGTGGCGGCACGATGGCGCGTTCGGCGGAGCTTGTGACCGTTCACTTCGAGTGTGACGCACGCGCTCAAGAGATTCCGACTGCGATTTTCATCGTCGGCAACCAAGCGGAACTCGGAAACTGGACGCCCAATCTGATTCGCATGCGAGACGATGGCAGCGCGGGGGATCAGACGGCGGGCGACGGTATCTGGACGATTGAATTGCGTTTCGCGGCCGGCACCGAAGTTCAATACAAATACACGAACTCCGGCGAGCGCGCCGTGTGGCAGCCTTCCGAGGAATTCTCGTTCTCCAATCGCCCATTTACCGTGACAGCGGATTCAGGCGACGGGAATGTGCGAAAGGACGTGTTCGGTGTACGTCCGTAACGCCGCATGGATATGCGCCGCTCTGTTGATGTTTGGCTGCAAACGCGACGACGGGATTGTGCGCTTGCAGGTTTGGCATCAGATGCAGCCGGAAGATCGCGCAGTGCTCGAACAAGCCGTGCGTGACTACGACATGGCGCATGATTCGCTGGAGATCAGCGTCATCTACAAGGAGACCGAGGAGCTTCGCTCGGGATTTCAGGCGGCGGCGCTCGCAGGATTGGGTCCGGATCTCGTCTATGGCCCCTCCGATCAGGTGGGTCCGTTTGCGACGATGGAATTTGTGCATCCGCTGGGTGGTGTGCTCAGCAAATCCCGCGAATTGGAATTGGACACGCGCGCACTTGTGACGTTCAGAGGCGAGGTGTATCAGATCGCAGATCGCGTGGGCAATCATCTGGCGCTCGTTTACAACAAGAAACTGCTGCCGCGCGTGCCTGAAAACACAGATCAATTAATCTCGGTCGGCTTGGAAGTCACAAAAGACCTCGATGGTGACGGCGTGATCGACCAGTGGGGGCTGGTCTGGAATTTTACCGAACCGTTCTTCTTCATCCCCTGGTTTTCCGGATACGGCGGCTGGGTCATGGATGACGACGGCAAACCGACATTGCACACTGCCGCGGCTGCCAATGCGTTCCGCTTTGTGAAATCGCTGCGTGACGAGCACAAAATTATTCCACCGGACGTGGATTACAATAGCGCCGACGCGATGTTCAAGGAAGGCCGTGCGGCGATGCTGGTCAACGGCCCATGGTCCTGGGCGGCCTATGCAAAGGCAGGCGTGGACTACGAACTGGCTCCGTTGCCGCTGATCTCCGCGACAGGAAAATGGCCCGCGCCAATGGTCTCTCCGCTGGGATACTCCATTTGTTCGAACACGAAGGGAAAGAAGCATGCCGCCGCACGGGATTTGCTTGCGTATCTGGTTTCAGACTCCGTGCAACAGCGATTTGTTGAGGCGATCGGGATTATTCCCTCCTCGCTTGCGCTGCGTGCCGACAGCAGCTTTCTCTCGCGTCCGCACATGAAAGAAAGTCTGGCGCAATTGGAGCACGGCCGGGCGATGCCGATTGTGCCGGAATTGCGCGCAGTATGGGATGCGATGCGGCCGGCGTATCAATCAGTGCTGAACGGAACGCTTCTGCCCGCGCAAGCCTCGGCGCAGATGCAGCGCGATGCCGAACAGAAGATCCGGGAGATGTATGAGTAAGGAAGCCCGTCTCGGACTCTGGTTTGTTCTTCCGGCTGCGCTCGTGATCGCCTGCGTCGTCGTCTATCCGTTTGTCTACAATCTGGTGCTCTCGTTTTCCAATATGAGTCTCCTCCATATCAAGGACTGGGAACTCGTGGGACTGAAGCAGTATCAGAAAGCGTTAACCGAACCTGTAATGTTGCAGGTGTTCGGCAAGACGATGGTCTGGACGGTGGTGAATGTGTTTTTTCACGTAACGATCGGCATCGCGCTCGCATTGATGCTGCACGAAAAAGTCCCGGGAAAGGCGCTCTTTCGTACGCTGCTCATTCTGCCCTGGGCAGTACCGCCGGTTGTAACGGCGTTGACGTGGCGAAGTCTGTTCAATTATCAGTATGGTGCAGTGAATTTGATCTGGTCTAAAGTCTTTGCGCAAGATCCCGTGCAATGGCTCAATGATCCGGTGGGCACCTTTGCCGCGTGCATCGTCACCAATGTCTGGCTCGGCTTTCCCTTTATGATGACCGTTGCGCTTGGCGGATTACAGAGCATTCCTGAAGAGTTGTACGAGGCGGCAAGAATGGACGGTGCGAGTGCCTGGCAGCGATTTTGGCACGTGACCTTGCCGTCGCTCCGCCCGGTAATGATACCCGCGATCATTCTGGGTTTCGTCTGGACATTCAACAAAGTGGACATCGTCTGGCTCGTTTCCAACGGCGGGCAACCGGCCGATTCTACGCACATTCTCGTCTCCTATGTATATCGCGCTGCATTCAATCTCTATCGATACGGCTATGCGGCGGCCGCCTCGGTGCTCATTTTTCTACTCCTGGTCGGTTTCTCGCTGCTGATGTTGCGACGATCACGAAAGGCGGAGTTGGCATGAAACGCCTCGTACTCTTCTTTGTGCTTGCAGTGTTCACCGTTGTCACGCTCTATCCGATCCTGACGGTCGTGACCATTTCGCTGAGACCCGGAGATCGACTGCTCTCGACTTCGCTCTCGTTGATTCCCGAAGATGCAAGTGTGAAGAGTTATGTTTCGCTCTTCCGTGACCGGCCGTTCGCCAGATGGATGTTCAATAGTACATACGTTGCATTGTGCGTGACAATCTTCGCAACGGCCCTCGCGTCGACGGCGGGTTACGCATTCTCCCGATTCAAATTCCCCGGCCACCGCGCGGGACTTACGCTGCTATTGATTACGCAGATGTTTCCGGCCACGATGCTGCTGCTGCCGATGTTTCTGATGTTGGCGAAACTTCACTTGATCAATTCGTATTTTGGGCTGATCGCGATCTATTCCGCCACCGCGCTGCCGTTTACGATCTGGCAGATGAAGGGATACTATGACACGATTCCGCGAGAACTTGAAGAGGCCGCGCTCATCGACGGGGCCTCGCGGATCAGAACGTTTTATACAATCGTCCTTCCATTGGCTGCGCCCGCTCTGGTGATTATTGCGCTGTTTTCGTTTATGACCGCATGGAGCGAGTACATCGTCGCCGCACAGGTCTTATTGACGCAGGATTTGTACACGGTGCCTCTTGGCTTGAAGCAGTTCGAGTCCACGATGGCCACGGAGTGGGGTTTGTACGCGGCGGGCTCGATTGTGGTAAGCATCCCGGTGATTGCGTTGTTCCTGTATCTTTCGAAGTGGTTGATTTCAGGTTTGACACTGGGAAGTGTGAAGGGATGAACAAGG
>CAZGVT010000062.1:0-9393 GCA_964529255.1 uncultured Alphaproteobacteria bacterium
AAGTTGGATTTGGTCGGGTGCCGGAACTCCCGGCACGTCAGAACATTTGCTTATGTTTTAATATACGAAGGCGAAAGGTCATTGTCAAGTTACATTATCTTAATAGGACTGAACTTGTCGGATTCTGCTGCACACAGGGCGGCCACGCGGGACCGCCGGTACAGTCCTTCGTACAAGAACGCCGGGCCAGCGTGCGCTGGCCCGGCATTTCATTTCAGACCGGCTAAGATGCCGAATTACTTCGGATCTTTTGCCATGCCAACTTCAACAGGCGCCGTCGGCAGTGATTCCGCTCCGGCGCCGTCCCACGACGTCACGACAAAGAAGAGCCGCGAATTCGCCGGCAGCGGGAAGGAGAAGCTGTTTGTTGCCGATGTGCCCTCCAGCGTACCATACGCACCGTTCACATCAGTATCCGAATAGATGCGATACTGCGGCGAACCGGTGGCCGTCCAACGCAACGTCACGAGGTTCGTCGTGCGAACGTAGTACACCGTAAGTGCTGTGGGAGCGTTCATGCCAATCGTGAACGACACCGGAATCAACGTCGGATCTTCGTCCGGATCGTTGTTGTCGATCGTGAGTTCGCCTGTGTACGTTCCCTCAGGCAAATCACCCGCGTCGAAGTTCAACGTCAGGTTCACGCACTGACCCGGATCCAGCGAACCGTTAGTCGGCGGCGAAATCGTCAGCCAATCCGGAATCGCGTTGATACGAATGGCCATGTTGTTGTGCAAGTAGGCCTGGTTGTCCGCGACCTGCAGGCCGACCGTACCGGTTTCGTTGTTCGTGCCGATACCGCACTGAGAAACGTCGCCGGTCAGCGTCTCATACTGGAAGTACGCCACCCCGTTCTGATGTAGGTGGATCTGGAAATTGTACGTGCCGATTCCGGCGATGTGCGGCACGTCATCCCACTCAATAATGAAGCGATTGTTCGCCGCGTCGTCATAGTAGTAGACCGCGCCGCCCGTTGGTAGATACAGGTCATCCCAGAACGGAGCCAACATCGCCAGCGGACAGAAGTTGCAGGGCAGCGGCTGGTTCGTGTACTGGGCATTGGCAGCGCCAAAGTGAGCGTTTCCGTTAGAGGAAACGTTCACCGAGTTGTAGGTAATGCCGTAATACTCAAACGCCCAGGGCAATCCAACGCTCACCGTCTGGTCGTCGAACGACAGTCCGGTGTTAGTGCCGATGGCGTTGATCTCCACCCAGTCGTAGGCCGGGCCACCCGGCTCGTCGGAGTCGATCCAGCGATAACCGAACGCATCCGGTCCACCTTGCGCGTCAAGCTGATCACGATTGCGCGTGTTGCTCTCAACATCAACCTTCTCACCGTTCATGATCGCGGCGATTCGGTCCAACTGCTCCTTGGACATCTCGTACACGTACGGAGCATTTACACTTGCAGAGGCCAGCGCAGGCGAGAACTGTGTGAAGCTGATGTTCCAGCGCAGCGGGCAGAAGCCGTTGTTACAAATTTGCAGATTCTCAGTGTCCGTGCCGCCCAACGGAGCAGAACCACTCACGCTGGCAGGGTTGACCGCGATGTCCGCCGGTCCAAGATCACAGCCGGGGCCGGTTGTGAAGTAGATCGAACGACCGGTCGCGACGCCAAACGCGCTCGGATCCAACACCGCGTTGCAGACATACTGCGAGAAGTTCGGGCCCGTCGCGGTCTTGATGCCGACCGTGTGGTTGTCGAAATAAATCGCCAGCGGGGTGTGATACTGCGTCTTGATGTGGTTGTCACCCGTAGCCGAGGAGTACACACCTTCATCATAGATGATGATCTGGAACGTCTCGTAATTCGCGTCCGAGCAGCAGTGGCTGACACTGTACCACTCCACCACGAGCCAGTTGTTGGCCGCGTCGTAGTAGGTCGAGATGCCACCCGAGGCCGGGAAGGTGTAAAGGTCATCCCAGAATGCATAGACGCCGGCAGGCATGAAGTCCTGCGGGAAACAGCCGTTGAAGTAGGTCGACGAACCCGAACCGAAGCTCATGTAGCCGTTCGAGCCGATATAATACTCCGTGTAAACCGTTCCGTAGAATTGGAACGCAAACGGGAAGGCATACGGGCCACCGAAACAGTCGTCGCAAACGATGTTGGTCGGAGTGCCGGGGCCGCCTTCCTGCGGAGAAATGGCCTGCCAGGCGAACGGCATCCCGCCGACGTCCGTGTCTTCACAGTAGTAATAGCCGTACGGATCAGGAATCGAGCACTGGGCGCGCGGATCACTGACCAGTGTGAAGTTCTGCGTCGTCGTGGAACCGGAGTTGATCACCACGTTTGCACCCGCCGGAGCGCAACCGCCAAACGAGACCGCCACAGAATAGTTGCCCGCGGGGAGGCCTGTGAACTGGTAGAATCCTGCGCCGTTCGTATTCGCCGGAGGAGGAGTCACCGGGCCGCCGCTCAACGTGATCGTCGCACCGACAGCAGGGCCGCCTGTGCAGGACGTAACTGTGCCCTCAAGGGTTCCGGGAGCCGCGAGCGTCAGGTTGACCGTAATTGTTGTGGCTTCAGCCACGACGTTGTTGTCCTGCTGAACCGCACTGCAGTTGTTGTTAGCAGCGCGAACGCTGTACGTGCCCGCATCCAAAACCACTGAGTAGAACCCGGCGCCGTCCGTCGTTTGATCGGGAACGAGCGAGCCCGGGAACGATACCGTCGCTCCAACCGCCGGACCACCGGCGCAATGTGTAATTGTGCCCTGAATCCGTGTCGGTGCACGCAGGGTCAGATTGACAATAGTCGTGTTACCTTCGGTGACAACGACTCCCGCCTGCTGCTGATAGGTGCAAGGCAGATTATCCGCGCGCACCGTGTACGTTCCACCGACAACATCAACCGAGTAATTGCCTGAACCGTCGGCGGTTACCGGCGGATAGAAGGAACCGGGGAACGAAACCGTCGCAAACGGAGAACCGCCGCCCGCACAGTCGGTGATCAATCCAGCAATCGTACCCGTCGGAACCGCAGAACAGCCACCGTACGTGATCACGCGGCCATTGGCCAGACCCTGTGAATTCGGATCGAGCGTGGCATCGTAAGCGTACTGACTGTAGATAGTCTGCGTATCGTCCTGCGTTCCAACTGTACTCGTGCCGGAACTAATCGTCTGGTACTGCATGCGCATTTGGCTGCTGCCGTTGGGTCCAGGATTACTCGCGATGTTATATAGCCAGACCTGGAAAGTCTCGCGAGGATCGCTGCCGGGGAAGTGCTGAATGTTGTACCACTCGATGATGAACGCATTTTCCGGAGCGTAGTAGTAGTAGCTCACATCGCTGCCGCCACTGGGAAGATAGAGGTCATCCCAGAACGGGAAAATCGACGGACCGGCAAATGACACCGGCAGCGCCGTATTGAAGTAGCTCGAGAAATACGTCGTGAAGTTCAGCGTACCGTTGGAGTTCACGTACACGCTGGTGTAATCCACACCGTAGAAGCGGAACGTAAACGGAATGTTGATCAGCATTGCCTCGTCGTCGCCGGTCAGGCCGGTGTTCGTCCCCGGTCCGCCTGCCAGCGGGGAAATCTCAATCCACGTGTACGTGCAGCCGCCCTGGTCGCCGTTTTCACAGGCCGAATAACCGCCCGCATCCGGTACACTGCAAGAGTAGATCGGGTCCGCTGGCAGCGTGAAGTTTTGTGTGGTGCTCGCACCGATTACCACATCGTCCACCTGAGCCGTCCCACAGCCGGCGCCAAACGCCGTCATGTCATACGTGCCCTGCGGAAGAGTAATCGAATAGAAGCCGGTACCATCCGTGAATGCCGGTGGAACCGGAGTATTCAACACCGTTACCGTCGCGCCGACAGCAGGATTGCCAAAGCAGTCCGTGACCGTGCCCGAGACCGTACCCTGCGGTGCTTCCGCAAGCGCCACGTTCTGATAAGTCGTATCTCCCTCGACAACGGACAGACCGTTGATCGTCTGCGAGATAAAACCGAACTTCGAGTACTGAACGTTGTGCGTCCCTTCCTGCAGCGCAAGATAGTACTCGCCGTTCGCATCCGTCAACGTTGTGCTCGCCAGCGGGCTCAAGTTCTGAACCAATGCTCCCTGCAGAGGCAACCCGTTGTTCAGATTGGTAACAAATCCGCCGATGCGTCCAAGGTTGGAGACGGCGACAACCGCAGCGTAGCCATCAATGAAGCCATGACCGTACTGATTGTCCTCGCCGGCAACACCGTAGTCAATCGCGTTGTTCATGATCGCATCTTTGATCGTGATGTGATCACAATTCGGGCACGCTTCACGCATCAAGCCGGCGATACCCGCAACGTGCGGACCGGCCATCGAAGTGCCGGACCACGATCCGTCATAGCCGCCGCCGGGAATCGAAGAGTACACATCGACACCGGGAGCCGAAATTTCCGGCTTGATGTCATTGGGAACCGCAGGAGCGCAAGGCGTCGGACCCTGGCTGGAGAATCCCGCGAGCGGATACGGCGGCGCAAAATTGGTCGCGTCAACTGCGCCAACCGAGAAAATCTGGTGCGCATTGATAGAGTAGATCGCCGGACTGCGCAGGCCGCTCGTGCTCTCGTTACCGGCCGACCAGGTCACTACCGGACCGGCCGCTTCGCAGTTCATAATAAACGTGTTCCAAAGATCGAAGCACTGGGCGTACCCAAGACCGGTGAAAACGCCCCAGGAATTCTGAATGACGTCCGGAACATCCTCCATCGTATTGACGTTGCTGTCCGGATCGGCGAACCACTGGTAGTCGGAAATAATGTCGTTGTCAAAATTCCCACTGACACCCTGGTTGATCGCATTCGTGCACATCCACTCTGCATTGATCGCACAACCGACCCACTGGCTATCCACACCGGTAATGCCAAGACCGCACTCGGTGCCCATTACGTGGGTGCCGTGACCGTAGTGGTCGGCGGGGAACGTCTCACCCAAAGCAAGATCGTCCTTCCAGCAATGGTACCAGGGACGGTTGAGACCCGCCCAGCGAGACGCCAACGCAGGGTGCGCACCGTCAACACCGGTATCGCAGTTGGCCATGAGCACGCCGTTTCCGGTGATGCCCAGTTCTTCAACGATCCGGCGGGCGCCGACCGCTTCAATACCCGGGGAAACAAACCGTGTGTCGAGCGGATTGCGATCCCGTTCGCGGCGATAGTCATATCCCGGCTTAAAATCGCGCTGTTGTGGAGCAATCAGCTCGGGCCGGAAGTTCTCCGTCACAAAACGAACGTCCCCGCGCGGGCGCAGGGACTCAATAAATTGCTTCTCGGCCTGGATGACGAACAAGTTCTCGATCCAGTAGGCCGTATAGCCGGTCATCTTACCCAGTGCAATGGCTTCATCAAACTCAGCGACGAACGCGGGCTGGGTGGACTCGGCGTTAAATTGCAAGGCAGTAATCACTTCCCGGTGACGGGTAGGGAGATCCGCTTTCTCAACATGGAGCTTCCAGTCGAGTGCGCGGATGTCTACCGGGCTTTCGAGAATCACGATTGCGCTCACCAGCTCGCTGTCCGCGGCTTTTGCCAACTCTGCTTCAAGTGCCGGTGAAAATTCCGCGGCCATCGCTGTGCTTAGCACAAACATCAGGACGATCGCCGAGAACAATGCCAAAACCTTACTTTGTCGATTCATCGCGTCTTCCCTCATCTTTGAAATGCTTAGGGCCTTTATGGGCGGAGGCCTGCCTGTCGCCGCCCTAGAAATTCGGATACAGCAATTTACAATAATGTGCCGAACTGTACAATGACTCGAACTCAGTTTGAAGAAAAACAATCGGCTGGGCCGCTCATGTTTTTTATCACATTGCGCAATTACCTGCGGACTCCGCCCCGCTGTAAACCGAAAAGAGAGGCGATACCGACTACAAGTTAAAGTAGGTCACCCAAGCGATGCCACTATATGTGACACGGGCGGCCGATTCGGCCGCCCGTGCATTATTAAGATTTCTTAACTTAGGCTGAAATTACCTGGCACTCAACCCAATCGCCGCACCGGGCCGGGAAAACGCGCCTGCGCCGTCGGATGCGACAACCACGTAGAAAAGCTTCGTGGTTCCGGGGAAAGGAGTGACGAGTTGGGTTGCCGCCGTCGAACCGACCAGAGTGTCAAACGGGCCGTCCGGGCTTGTACCGCTGTACAGTCGATACTCAGGAGCCCCACTGCCGGTCCAGTTGAAGCTCAACTGGTTGGTACCGGCTAAATAGATGATAGTTAAACCACTTGGCGGGTCCAACTGACCCACATGCAGCGTTACCGGCACCGTCACCGGATTTTCATCCGCGTCGTTATTGCCAACGGATAGAACGCCATTATAAGTTCCATCCGGCAAGCAAGCTGCGTCGATCACTATGTCAATCGTCTCGCAGTTGCCGGGATTGACCGTACCTGCAGACGGCGTGATCGAACGCATCCATGAGCGGTAGTAGAATTTCACAGCAGTGTTGCTCTGGACGTACGACGCGTTATAAACGACCAGTAATCCTCCCGTTCCGGTCTCATTTTCGATCCCGACGGTGGCTGAAGTCAGCGTGCCCAGCATGTCCTGATATTGAACGGTGATATTCCCGTTGCGCTCGAGGATCACTTCAAACGTCAGCGGCAGGTTTGTCCCGCTGAATTTGAATACACTGTCCCATTGGACTATAAAGCGGTCGTTCAGAGCATCGTAGTAATAGTAGATGTTGCCTCGACCGAGTTCCAGATTCATGTCATCCCAGAAGGGCGCGATGTAGCCGTTCGGCACGGCCGCTGTGGGAATCGTGCGATTTGCCCACGAGGTGTCAGGAGCAAGGAATTGCAGCAATCCGTTCGTGCTGACGTAGGCGGTGTTGTACGTCGCGCCGTAGAAACAGAAGTCCCATGGAAGATTAAGGGTCGCACACCGATCATCTTCCGGCAGATTTGCATTCGTACCGATTCCCGCGATCTCAACCCAATCAAAAACGGGTCCGTCCGGCTCACTGGAATCCTTCCATGTATAGCCGAATGCGTCCGGACCGCCGGCCGCATCGAGCTGGTCGCGTCCGCGACGCCCTTCATCACCTTTGTTGGCAGGAGCAGTGTCGTCGGCGAATTCATTTGCATGGTCGAGCGCACGCACGGGTCCGCGCGGATCCCAGACTAAAGAAACCGGGCTTTGCTGAGTGAAACTCAACGAGTACAGCAGAGGGCAAATCCCGGTATTGCAGATTTCGACCTGTACGGTATCGCCACCGCCGGACGGCACCACAATGTCAAGACTTCCGGGTGTCACGGTAATTTCGGGTTCGCCGGGACAACTGATCCCGTACTGAATCGCGCGGCCATTTGACAGACCTTGCGAACTTACATCGAGCGACGAATCAAACTGATACTGATTGGCATTGGCGGCCGCCGTAGTACCCACCGTTGCGGACGCGCCCGCCGAGATCGAGTTATACTGATACAATACGCGGCTGTTGCCATTCGGGCCACCTCCGGCATTGACGTCAAATAACCAGACTTGGAAAGTCTCGCGAGGATCGCTCCCCGGAAAGTGCTGAATACTGTACCACTCGATAATAAACGCCTGCTGAGCGGCAAGATAGTAGTATGCGACCTGCGATCCTCCGCTTGGCAAATAGAGGTCATCCCAGAAGGGAACCACTGCATTACCGATGGTCGCAGACGGCAGCGCTTCGTTCAAATAGGCAATGCTGGTCGAACTGAAACTCGCGAAGCCGTTCGAGCAGATATTGATGCTCGTGTAGTCCGTATTGTAGAACCGCACGGTAATTGGCAGGGCGACATTGATACTCTCGTCATCGAGACTGAGCCCCGTACTCGTGCCGGGTCCACCGGCAAGCGGCGCAATTTCGAACCAGCTGAATGTCGGGCCTCCGCCGTCGCCGGTCTCACAGGCAATGTAGCCGGCGCCGTCCGGAGCGCTGCAGTCAAAACGCGGATCGCTGGGCAGCGTGAAATCCTGCGTTGTATTGGCGCCAATAGCCACGGAACTGATCGTCTGCGAACCACATCCCGCACCTGTCGCGCGCATGTCGTAAGTGCCCTGAGCCAAAGTAATCGAGTAGAATCCTGTACCGTCAGTGACGTCCGGCGAAACAGGAACACCAAGGACTTCCACCGTCGCACCCACCGCCGGGCCACCGGCACAATCTGTCACAATCCCGGAGACCGTGCCTTGCGGAGCAAGTTGCAGCACAACATCCTGAATGGTCGTGTCTCCTTCGACAACGCTCAAACCGTTAATGGTCTGTGAAACGTAATTGTACTTCGAGTACTCGACGCTGTACGTGCCCGCTTGAAGCGGGAGATAGTACTGGCCACCGGCATTCGTCAGCGTCTCTTCCGCACCCGCCGCATTTTTCACCCGAACACCGGGAATCGGATTGTTCGACCCATCGCGGACAACGCCACCGATGCGACCGAGATTCGATACCGCAATAACTGCCTCGTAAGCCTGAATCACGCCATAACCGTAGACATTGTCCTGACCGGCCGTACCCTGATCCAGCGCCGTGGTCATGATGGCGTCTTTGATCGTGATATGATCGCAATCCGGACACGCCTCGCGCATGAGCGCAACCACTCCCGCGACGTGCGGACCCGCCATCGAAGTTCCCGAATACGAGCCGCTGTAACCGCCGCCGGGAACCGAAGAGTAGATATTCACACCGGGTGCAGAAATCTCCGGCTTGATATTATCCGGCGAAAACGGCGTGCACGGAGTTGGACCCTGACTTGAGAAGCTCGCAATCGGATAGGGTGCGGCTCCGTCCTGAGCATCAACCGCTCCCACGGAGAAGATCTGATAAGCGTTTATCGAGTAGATCGCGGGGCTGCGTAATCCGCTGGTACTCTCATTGCCCGCGGACCAACTGATCACCGGGCCCGCGGCTTCGCAGTTCAGAATCACCGTATTCCACAAATCAAAGCACTGGGCATAACCAAGACCGGTGAACACACCCCAAGAGTTTTGAATTGCGTCAGGCACATCATCCAGCGTGTTTACATTGCCATCCGGATCTGCGAACCATTGATAGTCGGCGATAATGTCGTTGTCGAAATTGCCGCTGACGCCCTGGTTGATCGAGTTCGTAGCGATCCACTTCGCGGCCGGTGCGCAGCCCACCCACGTCGTGTCTACGCCGCTCACCGCGCGCCCGGTGATCGTGCCCATCACATGCGTACCGTGACCGTTACCGTCGTTCGGGAATTGTGTGCCGGTTCCCAGCGCATCCCGCCAGCACTCTTGCCACGGCTCGGTGAGTCCCCGCCAGCGCGCCGCCAGAGCAGGGTGATTTCCATCGACACCGGTATCGCAATTGGCGACCAACACTCCATTGCCCGTGATACCCAACTCTTCATTCACGCGCAGAGCGCCAATGGCGGTGATGCCCGGCGGAACAAAGCGCGTATC
>CAZGVT010000062.1:9403-11964 GCA_964529255.1 uncultured Alphaproteobacteria bacterium
TATCCAGCGGATCGCGATCGTGTTCGCGACGATAATCGTAACCGGGCTTCGTTTCCGTTTGACGCGGCTCAATCAATTCTGCGCGAAAATTCTCCGTCACAAAGCGAACATCCGAGCGCGAGCGCATGCTCTCGATAAACTCGCGCGTGGCTTGAATGACAAAGAGATTTTCGATCCAATACGGGGTGAATCCGACAACCTGTCCGTCGACGATTGCCGCGTCAAGCTCAGCCCGGAATGCCGGCTGCGTCTGTGCCGCGTTGTATTTCAACGCGGTGATAACTTCCGCATGCCGCTTGGCCAGCGAAGCTCGCTCTGCATGGAGCTTGACATCAAGAGCGCGGATGTCAATAGGACTCTCCAGAATCACTAACGCACTGAGTTTTTCGCCCGGTTCCGCACGGGTTAACTCATATTCAAGCGCGGGAGAAAACTCGGCGGCGATGCCGCCAGCGACCAGCGCCAGCAGGCATGCGACGGTAACTTGCAGCAAATGCGTTCCAAATCTTTTCATGTTACATTCCTCGATTACGTTGCAGAGGTCGTGAACTATGTTCCTGATAGGCGTTCGCCAGTCAAACCACTCCCCATAGCTATCGCAATTTAAGCGTTTGCGCCCAGTATTCCAATAGCTTGTCTGGCTCTTCCAAAGATTTGCGCAATGACGACAGCGTTGTTTTTTCAGGGGTTGGAACTGCACCTTCTCCTGTGTTCCGTCGGCGATCAAGGCCCGGTGGAGAGGCCACCAGAATGCGACATTGAATCATCCCGGAGACCCGGCTTCAACAATTTATTTCATTTCGTATGCCCAATTGACACGGCACACCCCATAATTTAAAGTCTATACCTGTGCCGTGCGATCAGCCGGTATATTGCCATTGCTGCAGCGCCAAAGCCCGGCAGCTTGCGGTAGCACCAGAGAGGAATCCGGCGCCATCCGCCGGACATTGCCATGATCCGCAGCGCGGCCTCCGCTCCCCGGTATTCCCGCTGTTGGGATTCGCAAAGCATCACCTCTTCTCCGGTGCTATCCAATGGCCGGAACTCCAATTGATCTCCGTGAAGCTCGCGCCACTTCGCGGCCTGCCGAATACAGAACCGGCAACGGCCGTCATACAGCACAATCGGTTTTGAATTGTCGCTATCCGTAAAGTTCATTTCAGTGACAATGAAGATAACTCTTCCGGGTCATTATTGCAAGATCACCCGATTTGCTTCTCGCCGAGTTTGATAGTAAATTTGAAAGCTCAACCTGAGCCGGGAGCGGATTCGGGTCATTAGTCTGATATCGATTGTCATCATTCAGTCAAGTATGTTTGTGGAAGGAGGCCGCCGTGAAAAGAAGTGTACCCGCGATCGTTTTTGTTTCTGTGCTAGCTCTCGGCGTATGTTGCTGGGCAACCGTGCCACATGTCCTTAACTACCAGGGCTTTCTCGCGGACAGTTCCGGAGTGCCGTTGGACACGACGGTAGACGTTGTGTTTCGAATCTATGATGGCGCGAGTGGCGGAGCCGCTCTGCTCTGGAACGAGACTCATAGCGGTGTCACTGTAAGCTCCGGCCTGTTTAACGTTAGTTTAGGCGCCACGACTCCGGTGCCCGAGAATATTTTTGCCGATTCCAGCGTTTATCTTGGCGTGCAAGTCGGAGCCGACACGGAGATGACTCCACGTTCAAGATTAGCCTCGGTCGCGTATGCGCATACTGTTGGCACGATTGACGGTGCAAGCGGCGGTGCGATCACGAGTGATCTCGATATTGCTGGAACGCTAACCACGAATAGTGTTGACGCATCGACACTGTCGGCAAGTGCGTCGGCGTCAGTTCATTACTTCTCCGTTGACAGCACCGCCGATATCAGTGAAAATCTGTTTGTGGGACAAGAGTTGATCATCGGTAACAAGGCTCGCATCGGTTCGGGATCATCAAACAACGGAGTCCGGGCCTTTGCCGTTGGCGACAGCAACACCGCAAGCGGGGCCTACTCCGCCGCGCTCGGTGGCAGAAAAAACTCCGCGCTCGGAGACTATTCGATCGCGGCGGGCCGGCGGGCAAGGGCGAATAACAGCGGCAGTTTCGTATGGTCGGATGCCACCGATGCGGAATTTGCCGACAGTGCCGCTAACCAGCTCCGCATTCGTGCGACGGGTGGAACCTACATCTATTCAAACGCTGGATTGACGGAAGGTGTCTATCTGGCTCCCGGGTCGAGTTGCTGGGTCTCTGTGGATCCGACAGATTCATGCGGCGGAAGCGGAGGTGGTGGTGGGATTACCTCGATCAATGGGTTGAGCGGCGGCACGGTGACCAGCTCCGTCGTGATCAACGGCCAATTGAATGTGGGAGGATCGGCTAACATCAATAGCGGTACACAATCGTTTGTCTCAGGGTCGAACAACAAAGCGCGCGGGAATTACTCGACCGTTAGCGGTGGAGGCGGTGCTTCTGCTATCGACTCCAATTCCGCCGCCGGCTCACATTCAACGATTGGCGGCGGCCGCAGGAATGTCGCCAACGGCACCGAAGCTACGGTCGGCGGTGGCGTGGGTTGCGGGGCCAAT
>CAZGVT010000062.1:11974-13025 GCA_964529255.1 uncultured Alphaproteobacteria bacterium
AACACAGGCCTTTGTCGGTGGCGGAAGCTATAACAAGGCGAGCGGCAATTACTCCGTCGTTTGCGGAGGCGGCGGAAATTCGCAAGCGGATTCAAACCGCGCTTCCGGCACACATGCATTCGTCGGCGGAGGAGAACGCAATACTGCCACGTCTCTCTTTACGACCGTTATCGGTGGGCGAATGAATAATGCGAGCGATACGTCGTCAGTCATCTGCGGAGGCACTGACAATTCGGCGTCCGGTGACACTGTTTTTATCGGCGGTGGATATTCCAACAGTGCTGCGGGAGATTGGAGCGTGATTGCCGGGGGCTATGATAACACGACCAGCTCGGCCGGTGAAGCGGCCACCATTAGTGGGGGCTTACAGAATACTGCCAATGGAGTCTATGCCACCGTCGGCGGAGGCAGCAACAATTCCGCGAACGGCCAGAATGCAACCATTGCCGGAGGCAATAATAACTCCGCATCGGGAATCTACTCCTGCATTCCCGGCGGCAACAATAATCTTGCCAGCGGAAGATACGCATTCGCGGCAGGAAAGCAGGCCTCGGCCACCGGGATCGGCAGCTTCGTCTGGTCCGACTCGACCGGCGGACTCAGCTCCTTTGGCGCGAACACGTTTTCAGCGCGGGCGGTGAACGGATTTCGGTTTTACACGAGCGCCGCGCTCGGTGCTGAGCTTCCGTCGGGTGGTTCCGCATGGCAGGCAATTTCGGACTCAACTGTCAAGCGAAACAAGCGGCTTGTGAACAGTGCCGATATTCTCGACAAGGTCACACAGCTCCCGATCAAACGCTGGAGCTACGTCACGCAGGATTCCTCAGTCGAACACATCGGCCCGATGGCGCAGGACTTCTGGAACTTGTTCGGTGTTGGCGATGATTCCTTGAAGATTTCGACCATCGATCCGGCCGGTATTGCTCTCGCCGCAATTCAAGCACTGGTGGAACAAAACCAAAAACTGCAAACATCAAACGACAATCTGGAAACTCGAGTACGACAGCTTGAAGACCGGCTCGAACAACTCGCACCGGTAAGAATGACCTCC
>CAZGVT010000063.1:0-3706 GCA_964529255.1 uncultured Alphaproteobacteria bacterium
CGAATTCTGCGTGCTCCACCATGTCCCCAATGCGATAGGGACCGATCGAATTTGAATTATTATTAGATTTTCGATGATTCCCCGGACTCGGTGTCCACTTCTGTTCCGGCTCAAAGGAGTCCAGCCAGGAAGTTCTTTCAGGTCTCGCACTTGGCAGCGACCAGCCCTTCAACTTTGTCGGATCAATATCATGAAGAAACCGCGATGGCTCCTGAAACTGAAGCATGCCGCCAAGCGTGCGCGTTTGCGAATAGGATAAGTACAATCGCTCGCGTGCCCGGGTGACGCCGACATACAACAGACGGCGTTCCTCGTCGAGTTGAGCGGAAGTCTCCAGACTCCGCTTATGGGGCAGAATGCCATCCTCGAGGCCGACGATGAATACCACGGGGAATTCCAGTCCTTTCGCCGCATGCATTGTCATCAGCGTCACTCGTTCTTTCGACCCGTCGTCATCATCGGTGTCCGCAACCAGCGCGACTTCCGCCAGAAATTCTTCGAGCGTCATCCCCGGCAGTTGACGGGATCGTTCAATTGCCGCCGCCACAACTTGCTGCAGATTTTCAACTCTCTCGTCCGCGTCCTCGTCGGTCAGCGCTCCAAAATAGTCGAGTAACCCCGATCGGTTCAATACCCGTTCCGCAATTCCCGGCAATTCGAGACTGGACAGTTCGCTCAGCAATTCATGGTAGTAGCGCTGCACCGTCACCAGTTTATTCTTTGCCAACTTTGCCAAGCCCGCGCTTTCGTCCAGCCCGGTCACAACACTTCCGAAACTGCGGCGATTCGATTTTGCCAGTTCCTCGATTTGCGCGATCGTCGCGTCCCCGATTCCCTTCGGGGGAGTCTTGAGCACTCTCCGCCAAGCCTGCTCGTCATGTGGATTTGCAAAAACCCTCAAGTGTGCGATCAGATCCTTGACTTCCTTGCGCTCGTAGAACCTCAGTCCTCCCACCACATAATACGGTATCGCCTGCTCGACCAGCACGTCCTCAAAACTGCGGCTCAGCGCGTTTGTTCGGAACAATATGGCAAATGCGTCCCATCCATAGCCATGCTTGCGCGAAAGCTGTACGATTTCACCGACCGTTTCGTTCGCCTCGTCAAAGGATCGCGACAGACTGCGCAGAGCCGGTTTTTCTCCGCCCTTTTGCGCCGTCCACAATCGCTTGTCGTGACGCAAACCCGCTTTACTGATGACTTCATTGGCGATATCAAGAATCGCCTGAGTGGAACGGTAGTTCTGCTCCAAACGGTAGATGCGCGCGCCGTCGATTACTTCCGTAAACTCGAGCATGTTCCGCGTGTTCGCACCGCGCCAACTGTAGATGGACTGGTCGTCATCGCCCACCACAAACAAATTCAGCTGAGGCGCGCCGATCTCACGCGCAAGATCGTACTGATGAGCATTCGTATCCTGGAACTCGTCCACCAGCACATGATCGTACTGCCTCTGCAAGCGTTCGCGGATGACCGGATCGCGTCGCAGGAGTTCCAAAGGTAGTCTGAGCAGGTCGTCAAAATCGACGGCATTCGCGCTGTGAAGCGCGTTGTCGTAGCGCAATCGCAGATCCGCCAGATAGCGATAGGCGGGATGCCGCCGGTTAAGTTGTCCGCCGTTTTTTTCCAGCGAAATCCACGTGCGCAATGTCCTGGGATGCAACTCCTCTTTTGCGATCCCGGACTCCTGCAAAAGTTTGCCGAGTACTTGTTCGCTATCATCCGTGTCGTAAATTGAGAATCCGGGAGTCAGCCCCGCAGCTTCCGAGTATTGACGAAGCAGGCGCGCACAAAATGAATGAAATGTGCCCGCCCAGGGCAGCCCCCTATCGGTTCCAACTTGCGTCCGGATTCTCTCTTTGAGTTCTCCCGCCGCCTTGTTCGTGAATGTCATCACAAGCACGGCGTGAGCTGGAACACGCTTCTCTTCCAGCAGGTATAAGACGCGCCCCGTCAGGACTCGCGTCTTGCCGGATCCTGCGCCCGCCAGTACGAGCACAGGCCCCAGCGGGGCAGTCACTGCATCACGTTGCTCCGCATTGAGAGCGGACAAAAACTTTTCAAGACTCGGTGACAACATTCGCTTCGCGAACCGCTATCCGTTCACCATCGACGTGTCGGCAGTCTTCGCCTCTCGCCTCAGTCTGTCCAGATATTCTTTTGCCTGAAGATGGTCGGCAAGATTCGTTGTAAAAGTGTGAGATCCGTCGCCGCGCGCCACAAAGTAAAGATACAACGTTCGATCAGGATTCAAGACCGCTTCCAGCGACGAGCGATGCGGATTGTTGATCGGTCCGGGAGGTAATCCCGTATAACGGTATGTATTGTAGGGACTCTCGACTTTTAGATCGCTATAATACAGCCGGGACGGCCCTTTTCCCAACGCATAAGAAACCGTCGGGTCCGCCTGCAACATCATGCCTTTATTCAACCGGTTAAGGTAGACCGACGCAATCACTCTCGCTTCGCTGCGCAGCATGGTTTCCCACTCGACGATACTGGCGAGCGTGAGCGCGCCATGCAACGTGAGACCCAGTGCTGCGGCACGTGCTTCCGCATCCGGAGGCAGGTGCGCATGGAAATTCGCGACCATTCTCCTCGCGATTCGTCGCAAGTCCGATCCGCTTGCCAGAAGATAGGTGTCCGGATAAAGGTAGCCTTCCAATGAAGGCCCGGTCAAGCCCAGATCCCGGGCAAATGCCGAGTCCTTTACAATCGCCATGAATTCCGCCGAATCCGCATCAATCGCGCTGCGAAGCATCCCCGCAATCTCCATGCTCGTAAGACCTTCGCGGATGAGCACCGGCACACCGACCGACTTTGCGTGACAAAGTGCTTGAATCAACTCCACGAGCGATTGTCCCGATGCCAGTGACATCGTACCCGCCTGAATACGCGTGTCCGCACCCATCAACCTCACGGCGTATTGAAAGAGCAACGGGTGGTCGATGAGCCGTTTTTCGCGCAACAAGCCGGCAATGTCCTTCACGGACGCGCCAACGGGGATATTCACTTCCACCATCTTTCGCGGACCGTCGGAGACCGATCCCTCAAGCAGCACGCGAGAGAATACTTCAAGCGCGAGCACCAGCACGAGTGCAACGCCAAGCACGGCAAGTCCGCGCACCGTTCTGACGGAACGCGCGTCAGCCGACATTTTGAACCGGTTTTAAAATGACACGCATCACGGTGCCTTTTCCGACAGAACTCTCCTTGATAAAGATTCGTCCCGCGTGATACTCCTCGACAATTCTGCGGGAGAGCGAAAGTCCTAGCCCCCAGCCGCGCTTCTTCGTCGAAAAACCGGGCCGGAACACCATTCTCCGATGCTTAGCCGGAATGCCCGCTCCCGTGTCGCTGACATCGATCACCGTGCGATCTGGATGTGCCTCGCATAGCAGTCGGATCTTCCCTCCGGCGCTTCCTATCGCATCAATGCTGTTCTTGATCAAATTCTCCATTACCCATGTGAACAGCTCGGGATTCACCCTTGCGATCGGATCGCCAAGAGTCTCCAAAGCAATCTCAATCGGCTTCCCGCTTCGCGGCAATCGGCTGCGAAAGTAATCCACCGTCTCCTGCAGCAACGGTGTAATTCGCTGCGCCTGCAATACCGGCTCGGATCCAATCTGGGAAAACCGTGCGGTGACTCGCTGCAGGCGAGTCAAGTCTCGCTCCATTTCGCCAACAGCCTGCGACGTTGTCC
>CAZGVT010000063.1:3716-11259 GCA_964529255.1 uncultured Alphaproteobacteria bacterium
AACTCCACCCAGCCCATCAGCGAGGTCAGCGGTGTCCCCAGTTGATGGGCGGTCTCTTTGGCCAACCCGACCCAGACCATGCGTTCCTCACTTCGCCGGATGTTGCTGAACCCGGTATAGCCGACGATGACAAAGAGCGCGGCGACGATAATCTCCACCCAGGGCAGCCAGCGTAACTGGCGTATCACGATGCTGTCGCCGTAATGAAACCAATCTACCTGGCCGCCACCGAGGTAGATCGGCAACGGCGGATTGCCCTGTTCATCCATTGTCCTGACTAATCTCCGCAGCTTCTCTAAGGAAGCCGCCGACGTATCCCCCGCGGCGACTCCCACATTTTTCGAGTGCTTCGGCATGCCGCGAGAGTCCGTCACGATGATCGGAAAGTCAAATTCACGAATCTGCTCCAGCGCCAGCGCAATATAATCGGGATTGTCGCTGCTGACCAACGCCGAATAAGTTCGGATTCTGTGCTGGAGTGTCTGCCGGGTCGATTCCTTCAGCTCGTTGACAAGCCATTGGGTGTAAACCAAGACCGTGACGATCAGCGTCACGGCCACCAGAAACAAGATGCCCTTGAATGTACCAACATGCTGGTACGCAAGGCGGCGCGAAAACCCGAACACAGTCTATCTGTTTTCCGATGCCGCGCCGGAATGACCTGCCGCCGAATCATACTTGATCGGGTAGGCTCGATCTCGCTCCGACATGTTCACCATCATTTCCGCGATCAGACCAAACGAGAAAAATTGTACGCCAATCACCATTAAGAGCACGCCCAAAAAAAGCAGAGGGCGGTTACCGATCCACTGCCCCGCAAGCCAGCCAATCGCAAGATAGAGATTGATTGCAAATCCGGTCACGCCGCAGAGCAATCCCATCATCCCGAACAAGTGCAGCGGAGCCCGATTGAATCCTGAAATGAACAGCACGGTCAGCAAATCGAAGAAGCCGTTGACAAATCGACTCATGCCGAACTTTGTATAGCCGTATTTTCGCGCGCGATGCAAGACCGGAGTTTCGCTGATCCGGTAGCCCATCTTGTGCGCAAGCACGGGGAGAAACCGGTGCAACTCCCCATAGACCGGAATATCCTGTGTGACCTGATAACGATAGGCCTTTAAACCGCAGTTGAAATCGTGCAGCCGGATTCCCGAAAGCACACCGGTTACATAGTTGAAGAACTTCGATGGCAGCGTTTTCGAGATCGGATCGTACCGCTTCTGCTTCCACCCCGAAACCAGATCAAAACCCTCCTCCAGCTTCGCGATAAGTTGCGGAATCTCACCCGGGTTGTCCTGTAAATCCGCATCCATCGTAATGACATAGCGGCCGCCAACGTTGCGAAAACCCGTGGAAAGCGCGGCGGATTTCCCGAAATTTCTTCGCAGCGAAATCACGCGAACTCGCCGGTCCTTTGCTGCAAGCTCGCGCAGCACATTCAAAGAGGCGTCGCGGCTGCCGTCGTCCACAAACACAATCTCGTAGCTGCAATTACCCGCGCAAGTTTCGGTGATCTGCTGGTGAAGTTCAGGAAGCGATTCGGCTTCATTCAGAAGCGGAACCACAATGCTAAGATCGAGCTGGGTGACTTGCTGCATCAGTTGCGGATCGACGGCACATTGGAGATGCCGACGGTAGGTGGAATCGTGAACTCAAATGCGTTGAAATCGAGCTTGGAAAGTGACCAGTCAACTCGAAAGTGCCCGGTGGCATCGGTGCAAACGACGCGCACCGGGACGCTCCAGCCGTACAGAGACTTCGACCGTCCGTATTCCTTAATGACTGTTTCGCGTCGCTCTCGCTGAACGACTTCCCTTAATACGGTGCCACGCTCCAAGTCCAGCCAAAGCTCGTGGCGGGATCTTGAGCAACGTCCCTCGACTTTCATGGCATCGCCGTCCTGAAACGCCGTATCCGGCTGAAAACCCATCTCCCGGCCGCTGACCGCCAGCGGAAGCATATCGCGCACGTCCCAATCGGGAAACGGCAACGGAATCACACTCGACAAGTGCAGCTCAGCCGTGCTGTCGAATACGACCTGTGATATATTGTCATCCCAGTAGATCAATCTTCCCGGCATAACATAAAAGCTGCCGAAAAATCTGCTCCATGGTTTCCGGAAGGCGATCTCCATCCGCTCTCCGGCGACATAGGAGAGCCGTCCGCGCGCAGAAACCATCGTATCCCCGACGGAGACTCTAACTTTAAACTCGGCGTGTAGCGAATTCCACGCCGTTGAGCGATCCAACACCCGGTGAAGCACGGCCTCTGTCGTCCACTTGTCGCGCGCCGTTGCATCATCCGGCAATACGCTGAAAAAAAGCACAGCCGCGCCGAGAACGAATAACCTCTTAAGACTCAAGCTTCACACGTACCTTCTCGTTTTGCGGATCCAATTGAAGTGCCTTTCGATAAGCGGACTCGGCTTTGCCACCCTGACCCAGTTCCCGGTACGTGTCTCCAAGATGTTCGTATACTTCTGCCGCCTGCGGGCTAAGCTTGACCGCCCGACGAAGCCATTCAAGAGCCGCGCGAAAATTTCCGGAACCAAACTCAATCCACCCCATCGTATCCATGTACGATCCGTTCTTCGGATCCTTCGCAAGCGAGAGCTCCGATAGCGTTCGGGCTTCCTCCAATCGAATCTTCCGAACGGCGAAAGTGTACGCGAGATTGTTCAGATAGACCGCTGCACTATCCGAAAGCCGGATCGCCTCCTCATAGTGGTGCGCGGCAAGTTCCAGACTGTCCAGTCCATCATAGATGAGTGCCAGCGCTCCGTGTGAAGTGAAGAGCAGCGAGTCCAGCGACACGGCCCTCTCCAGGTCAGGGATTGCTTCAATATTCCGCCCGAGTCTTTGCTGCGCCGTGCCACGCAGATGGTACAGCGAGCCGGTCGCCTCGGATTTCGAAAGTGCCGTATCCACCAGTGCAATCGCGCCCTCGAAATCCCGGCGGTTGAACGCCAGTATCGCAACTCCCATCCAGAACTGCGATTCCGTCGGGCGAAGACGAAGCGCAGTATGCATATCGGTTATCGCCGATGCCGTATCACCCAACTGCAAATAGGCAGTTCCGCGAGAGTAAATTATGCCCGCGTCCAGACTGTCGATTTCGACCATCCGGTCCAGCAGCGGTATTGCTCTTTCAAACTGCCCGGCTTCCAGAAGACGTCCGGCCAAGCTTCTTATCATCGCGTCGGTCGCGAGATTCGTGCTTTCTATCCGCACATACAACTGCTCAGCCCGCTCATAATCCCCGAGCTTCAAAGATACATCGAGCAGTTGCTGCAGAGCATTTTCGTTATCCGGCTCGTGATCCAGAATTCGCTCATACGTCGACAGAGCTTCCTTGAGACGCCCGGTACTGTGCAACAGAATTGACTTCAACTCCAGTGCAGGCACGTGATGCGGATCCGAAGCGAGCGCAAGATCCAGTTCCTCGTCCGCTTGCGCCAAGCTTCCGACGGCAAGATAAGCCTGTGAAAGCGCGACGTGCATATACGCGGAGCCGGAATCAAACCGCAGCGCTTCTCTATACAGGAAAATCGCTTTGTAATAATCTTCAGTCTGTTCCGCAACCGTACCCCGGATATAGAAGTCCAGCGCTCGCGCGCGATCCTCATTGCGAAGTGTGGCCGCGGCACAAGCGACTACGAGGGCTATGGCGCCGAGAGTGGGAAGAATGCGTCTGAGGAGCATTAGTCCGCCATAATCCGCACAATGTCGTTGTAAGACACGAACAACGCAAGCAACAACAGGAATGCCATCCCGGCTTGTTGGATATGCAATTTGATGCGCGTTGGAATGGGGCGTCTGATTACGGCTTCGATCAACACATAAACAATATGTCCGCCGTCCAGTACGGGAAACGGCAGGATATTCAAGAAGCCGATTGAGACACTAACATAAGCAAGAAAAAACAGAAATTGACCGGAGCCTTGCCGTGCCGACTCGCCCGACATCTTGGCTACTCCCACAGGACCGGCCAAGTCGGACAGGTTACCCTTTCCTCTGAAAAGATCGCCCAGGAACATGACAATGCCGACCGTTGTTCTGCTGCAGAAATTCCAACCCGCCGTGATGGCCTGCAGCCCGCTTGCCGGTTCGTGGACAAATTGCGCCCCAATACCGATCACCTTGCGTTTGACGCCGTCTTCAATTTCCTTTTCTATAGTCGGGAGCCGGTACTCTCTCTCAGATCGGGTGTTTGGATGCCAAATTGTCAGCGCCACGGTGTCCGCCGATCCTGTGATTTGCCTGACGACCTCCTCCCAGGTCCGGACCGCTACGCCGTCAACGGCTCGAATCTCGTCTCCTCGAGCAAGTCCCGCTTCCATGGCAGGCATTTCAGGCATAACCTCACCGATCACCGCTTTGTTCAAGCTCGGTATACCGATAACAAGCGTGATCCCGATGATGATGAGAAACGCTACGACATAATTCATCATCACACCGGCAGACAGGGTGAAGACTCTCGCCAGCGGGCTCTTCGACATGAATTCGTCCGGCGCGCCCGTGATCGACGCGCCATCCAATGACTCATCGACCATACCGGCAATCTGAACGAAGCCGCCAAGCGGAATCCAGCAAATTTGAAAATCAGTCTGGCCCGAGCGCCATGAAACGATTTTCGGTGGAAATCCAATCGAGAATTTCAACACGCGCATGCCGCAGAGCCGGGCGGCAAGGTAATGCCCGAATTCGTGGATCGTCACGATAATCCCGATCACAACGACAAAGGAGACAAGCGTCAACAACACGATGCACACTCTCCGTCTTCTTGAAGCACAGAAACACAGCTCCTGGCAAGGTCGCGCGCCGTGGCATCGGCGCGTCTCAGAACATCAAATCCGGTCAAATCCTCATGCTCCCACATTTCAAGGACATTGCCGACTACCGTCGCAATCCGATCGAAGCGTATGCCCCCCTCCAGAAACGCCTCCACGGCCACCTCATCCGCGGCTGAAATCGCAGCCGGAGCGGTGCCGCCGCGACGAAGAGCTTCGAAAGCAAGGTCCAGGCAGGGGAACATTCCCGGTGACACCGCTTCAAATGTCAAATGGCTAAGGTCTGCCACGCGCGTATTTACAAGCTCGCTATGCCTGCGATCCGGATAGCTGAGCGCATAGAGGATCGGCAGACGCATATCAGGAACTCCAAGTTGCGCCTTTATGCTGCCGTCGATAAACTCGACCATAGAGTGAACTACAGACTGGCGATGGATAACCACTTCAATCCTGCTTGCGTCGACTTCAAAGAGTCGTGCAGCTTCGATGACCTCGAGTCCCTTATTGAAAAGTGTCGCCGAATCGACCGTCACTTTCGGTCCCATTTTCCATGTCGGATGCGCGAGCGCCTCAGCAGTCGAAACTCGGGACAGACTCGAAGGTTCGCGTCCCCAAAACGGACCTCCTGAACTCGTCAACAAGATCCGCCGAATATTCTCCCGCGATTCTCCCGCCAGGCATTGCAGAATCGCGCTGTGTTCCGAGTCAATCGGGATGATCTTTGCCGAACTTCGCGCGGCAAGTTCGAGCACCAATGGACCCGCCGCCACCAGAGTCTCTTTGTTTGCCAGCGCTACGTCAATACCCCGCTCCAGAGCTGCGATCGTCGGTTCATAGCCTGCGCCGCCGGTGAGCGCATTGACGAGCAAGTCATACTCTGACTGAAGCGCCTGCTGCTTCACCGCACCCGGTCCGGTGAACAATTCCCTCACTCCGGATCGCCGAAAACGCTGCTCTTCTTCAGGTGAAATCGACGCCTCGACCGCGACGGAGCAAGGTTTAAACTCCTCGCAAAGCGTCAATGCACCCTGCACGTTGTTTCTCACTGCCAGCCCCCGCACAACGAACTGCCCGGCTTGCTCCCGAACAACTTCCAGCGTGCTTCTTCCGATGGATCCCGTTGCGCCTTGCAGCAGAATCCGCTTCGCGACGGTTCGTCTCACGAATGCTCTATTCCTGCAGTCGCGTGCGATTGCCAATTCGAAAACTCTTGCGCAAATGAACTCTCCATCGCCCGGCGAACCTTCGGTATCTCCACGTCTCTGCCCAGTTCGACTCGTGCACTCGTGGCCTTGGCAATAAGACTCTCCCTCAGCCGCTTGCGGGCAGCCTCGTCGGAGACACGGAGAAACTCCGATATCCGCAAGTGATCATCTCCAAGCAGAATTGAGCCGTGTTGCAACAAGCCCGACTCCAGTTTGCGCTGTGCGCTGCCCACAATCTTCTTTCCGCTTGCCGTCACTTCCCAACGTGAAGTCCGCACAAAACACGAAACTCGATTTGATAGATTCGAAAGCGGCTCACCCTTCGCATCCACCTGCGCGTTCACCCCGATTTCTTGAAGTCCATCCCGGATCGCAATGGCAACCGCTCGCTGAAGCTGCGTTGTCGAGCCGGCGAAGTCGGCCTCGGGTACGATCACCGCATACGTCAGCTCTTCGCTGTGCAGCACAGCGGCCCCGCCCGTCGGCCTGCGAACCCACGGGACCCGCGCGCGCTCCAGCGCAGCCATGTCCAGTGATTCGTCGGACTGATGGTAACCCAGAGAGATCGTCGGCACGTCCCATTCGTAAAATCGAATTAAGATCTCTCCACCACCCGCCGCCGCTGCCTCAAGCAGTTCACGATCCATGCGCATCTGCTCCGCACCCGGCAGCCGCGGATCTTGCCTTATCGAAAGTCTCATCCGCGGTCACTCATCATCGTAATTCACATTTCGATTTCCGGGCAGTAAGCCCCGTTTCGAAAGCCGCGCGAATTCGAGAATGTTGCGGACTTCCGGCACACTGCCAAACTCGTTCTCGATCGCTTCGAGCGCCTGATTCGTATTCAAATCCGTTTGAAACAGCAGGCGATACGCTCGCTTCAAAACAGAGCGAGTCTCAGTCGGAAATCCGCGCCTTCGCAAACCCACGGAATTCAGACCATAATATCTCAGTGGCTGCCCGCCGGCGAGAATGTAAGGCGGAACGTCTTTCGGCACTCGCAGTCCGCCACCAACCATGCAGTGCCGGCCGATCCTCACAAACTGATGCACCGGCACCATACCCCCGAGTATTGCCCATTCCTCCACATGAACATGGCCGGCGAGATTGACTGCATTCGCCATCACAACATTGTCTCCGATCACGCAATCATGGGCAACGTGTGTATAAGCCATCAAGAGACAATTCGCTCCAACCACGGTCTTCCCTGTTGCGGCCGTGCCGCGATTCAACGTGCAAAACTCTCGGATAATCGTCGACGCTCCGACGTATAGTTCCGTGCGCTCGCCGCCGAATTTGAGATCCTGTGGTTCGCCTCCCAGCGCCGCACCGTGTGACACGCGAACTCCTTCTGCGAGGCGAGTTCCTGAATGAATCCTGACCGAGGAACCAATCACGCAGCCCGCCTCGATAACGACGTCACCATCAATAACCGCATGAGGCTCGACGACTACGTCGCCTGCAAGTTTTGCTTCAGCGGATATGACGGCTAAGGGATGTACTTTCGGCATGCGCGTAAACTTAAGAATTATCAGCGATCCACAAC
>CAZGVT010000063.1:11269-12747 GCA_964529255.1 uncultured Alphaproteobacteria bacterium
GCGGTCATCTCAGCTTCGGCGACGAGCACGCCGTCGACATGCGCCTCGCCTTTCATCTTGCAAACTCCGCGGCGAAAGAAATTCATGTTGACGGTAAACCGAATCTGATCGCCCGGTAGTACTGGCCTGCGAAACTTCACCGCATCAAGCCCCGTAAAATAAACCACTTTCTGCTGAGGGTTTTCGACCGAATTCAGCAGTAATACGCCCCCGGTCTGACCCATCGCTTCCACGATCAACACTCCGGGCATAATCGGATGCCCCGGAAAGTGACCGTCAAAGAACGGTTCATTGCGTGTCACGTTCTTCAGCCCGATTACCTTCTCCATTGGAGTCAACTCGAGAATCCGATCCACGAGCAACATCGGGTAACGGTGCGGCAGCAGGTTTTCAATCGCGGTGGAATCGAACACATAGCCCTGCCCTTGCTTGCCTCCGTACTTTCGCGCAACTCGCTGCGCATCATACGTTTTGCGCAGCATCTTGGCAACTTCCACGTGCGACTCGTGTCCGGCGCGCGCCGCCAAAACATGCCCTCTGATTCGCGCGCCGACCAGCGCCAGATCACCGACGAGATCGAGCACTTTATGCCGCACGGGTTCGTTCGGAAAGCGCAACGGACGATCGTCCAGAGTAACGCTCCCAAGATTAGTTGCCGCGGGCAGATTAAACGACCGCCTTAGTTCCGCAAGCTCACGGTCCTCAAGTTTTCGATCCACGAACACCACGGCATTATCCAATGTGCCGCCGAGAATCAGGCCGCGCTCTTTCAGCGGCTGTGTCTCCGAGAGCAAACAAAAAGTACGCGCCGAAGCGAACTCACGCGCGAACTCTTCCATCGAATAAAGAGAAGTATACTGCGTGCCGATCGAAGGATGAGCGTAATCGATCATATATGTCGCGCGAAATTCCGCCGACGGCACGACGACAATGTCGATTCCGTTTTTTGCGTCACGGAAACTAAGTGTCTTGTCAATCTCAAGATACTCGCGGTCCGCATCCTGTTCAATGATGGTTGCACTTCGCAGCGCTTCCATAAACGGCTGCGCGCTGCCGTCCACAGCAGGCGGTTCATCCGCCGTCAACTCGACGACAACATTATCAACCCCGCTGCCGATGATCGCGGCGAGCACGTGTTCAACCGTGTGAACGCGCTTGCCATTCCTCCCCAGAACGGTACCCCGCGCGATTTCGACGACAGACTCCGTAACCGCGGGGATGTCCGTCGGTTCGCTTCCGTCTGTTCGGCGGAAGATGATTCCGGTATTCACGTCCGCAGGTCGAAACAACATCTCGACCGCATGTCCGGTGTGCAGACCGATGCCGGTAAGCTTCGTCGAGTGAGCAATTGTGCATTGCTTGCCGCTCATGTGCTCTGATCGTCCTTTTTCT
The DNA here is from genome assembly GCA_964529255.1 of uncultured Alphaproteobacteria bacterium. GTDB lineage: Bacteria > Electryoneota > RPQS01 > RPQS01 > RPQS01 > CAZVXJ01. Next base: position 12,662 of record CAZGVT010000063.1, read on the forward strand.
CGGCCGGAAATACCGTGGCTTCCAATCTCCGTACTCGCCGATACAATTCGGGTAGCCGGGTAACGGCCGCTTCAATTCGCTTCCAA
>CAZGVT010000064.1:0-11023 GCA_964529255.1 uncultured Alphaproteobacteria bacterium
GCCTGGCCTTCGGGACGAGTTCGGCAGCCGATTTTAGAGTGAGCGCGCGGGGCATCGAAACATCCGTGACGGGCAATTCGGTTGGTGTGATTACCCGCGATGAGTTTCCACTCCAAGGCGAGCACAATCTGTTGAATGCGGCGGCGGCGGCGGCGGGAGCGCACGCGCTGGGCGTGTCGATGGAGTCGATTTCCGCCGGGCTGCGGACGGCGAAGCCGGTGGAGCATCGCATCGAATTCGTCCGCGAGCTGAGCGGGGTGAAATACTACAATGATTCGAAGAGCACGAACTTGATCGCGACAATGACGGCGCTGCGTTCGTTTGGTGCTCCGGTCATCTTGTTATTTGGAGGTCGGCCCAAGCCCGAAAGTTACCGGCCGCTGGGCCGGGAGTTCGCACATCAGCTGCGACAGGTTATCGTGTTTGGCGAGGCAAAGGCGAAAGTGATGAATGAGCTTGGAGATTTACTGACCGTGACTGAAGTGGAAGATATGAAGTCTGCGTTACTGATGTCGCAGCGGCGGGCGCAACCGGGCGACGTGGTGCTTCTGTCTCCCGGGTGCGCCTCGTTCGATCAGTTCAGAGATTATGAGGAAAGAGGACGGGTTTTCAAGGGTTTGGTTCGTGAGCTATGATACCACCGAATCTTGAGCCTAATATTGTTCCGCAGGATCTGGAGCAGCAATCGGGCTATGATATCTGGCTGCTGTTTCTCACCATCCTGCTCTGTGTAATCGGGGCGATCTTTGTCCTCACTTCCTCGGCGATGCATTCCTGGCAGGGACACTTGGGCAGCATGTCCGCGATATTTCAGAATCATCTCACCAAGATGGCCATGGGGTTGTGCGCGATGACGGCTGCGGCGTTCGTGAACTATCGCGTTCTGGAGAAGCTGGCACGACCGGCAGTGCTGGTATCGCTGGCGCTGTTGATTGTTGTGTTGTATGTTCCTCAACCGCCGAAGATTAATGCAAACCGCTTCATCACGATTCTCGGTTTCAGCTTTCAGCCGTCGGAGTTGGCGAAGTTTGCGCTAATCAGTTATTTTGCGGCGAGAATGGCGGAGCATTTCCGCGATCCTTTCGCGACGAACCGGAATCAGATTTACAAGGGGTTTCTGGTCATCCTCGCATTGATGGTCTGGTTGATCTACGAAGAACCGAATTTGTCTATGGTAATGTTGTTCATCGGGATTTCCGGCGTGCTGTTGATGTTGAGCGGGATACCGATCCGCATCTTGTTGATCGCCGGTCCGGGTGTTGGCGTGTTATCGGTGCTTGCGGCATGGCTGACGGGCTATCAGCGCGATCGCATCACCGCATATGTTGACGGCATACTGAACCCGCTGAATTCGAGCTATCATGTCTTTCAGTCCTTCGTGGGCATCGGGCACGGCGGAGTGACCGGGGTGGGACTCGGCGAGTCCACGCAAAAGCACTTTTTCCTACCCGAGCCCTACAAGGATTTCATATTCGCGATCGTCGGCGAAGAATTAGGATTTGCCGGGAGCATTGCGATGCTCGTGCTGTTTGCGCTGCTGCTTTGGCGGTGCTGGAGAATCGCGCGGTTGTGTCGCGAGCCATTCGGTTACTATCTTGCGGCAGGAATAACGGCTTCATTTGCGATCTCGGTTGTCGTTAATCTTGGCGTCACGCTTGGCTTGTTGCCTGCAACCGGTCAGCCGTTGCCGTTTATTTCCTTCGGCGGCACGTCCATGATTGTCTCGCTCGCGGCGATTGGAGTATTGCTGAACATCTCGCGGCACGTTCAGAAGCAGACAGCGACGGAGTCACAGGACGGGCATATTTGAAACGAAAGAGCGCAGTGGGAGTTCGCGTGTTGATTGCAGGGGGTGGCACGGGCGGGCATGTGTTTCCGGCGATTGCGATTCAGGAGGCGATTGAGCGGGCGAGTCCTCATTCTGAATTCTTGTTCATTGGCACGGAAAGAGGTCTCGAGAGTCGAGTGGTTCCGGCACACGGCAAGAGACTGGAAACGATATGGCTCTCGGGATTCTCGCGTTCAAGTTTGGTCAAGAATGTGGCGTTGCCGATTAAACTTGCCGTGAGCCTTTGGCAAAGCTGGAGGATCGTTCATCGATTCAACCCCGATCTGGCGATTGGCACGGGCGGCTATGTGATGGGGCCGGTACTTTGGGTTTCGCAAAAGTTGGGCATTCCGTCGTTGCTGCAAGAGCAAAATTCTCTGCCGGGCATCACGACGCGAAAACTCGCTCCGCGCGCATCCGCAGTTTGCCTTGGCTATGAAGAGGCGAAATTGCGACTAAAAGCGAAGAAGATCTTTGTAACGGGCAATCCGGTAAGATCCGGATTCGCGTTGAGCAACGCCGGAGATAGACAGGCACGATGGAGACTCGCGGCTCAACGCCCGACCCTGCTGGTATTTGGAGGTTCGCTCGGTGCACGCACTCTAAATCACGCAGTTTCCGACTCGTTGGAAGATCTGTTGCGGGACTGGAATCTGATTTGGCAGACCGGGAAATTCGGCACTCCCGCGCGGGCAAGCGCGGCGCTGATGAAAGAAGCTATCGCGTCACGCAAACTTGTGGTGACTGAGTTTATTGATGCGATGCCGGACGCGTACGCAGCAAGTGATCTGGCTGTTTGCAGAGCGGGTGCAATGACTCTGGCCGAATTGGCGATCTGCGGACTTCCTGCGATTCTTGTTCCTTATCCGTTTGCGGCGGATGATCACCAAACAGAAAATGCGAGAAGTGTTGAGCGGGCGGGTGCGGCGCTGGTTATCTCCGACTCCGAGTGCAGCGGCAAGGCGTTGTCAGATGCCGTAAGATTAATATCCGCAAACCCGGAGCAATTTCGCAATATGAAGACTGCGATGCAATCACTGGCTCGACCTAACGCTGCTGCCGAAATCGCACGCATAGCTCTCAGCTTGCTGGAGCACACGTGAGCACGGGTGCCTTTCGAAGAGTGCGGAGAATACACATGATTGGCATCGGGGGAGCCGGCATGTGCGGCATAGCGGAAGTGCTCCTGAACCAGGGTTATCAGGTGACGGGAAGCGATCTTAGCTTGTCGGCAATTACCGATCGATTGATGAATCTGGGGGCGAATGTCGAGGCTGGACACGATCCACGGCGCGTCGAAGGCAGTGATGTGGTCGTTTACTCGTCGGCGGTGCGACCTGAAAACGTGGAGTTGCGCGCTGCACGTGACCTGCACATTCCGACGATTCCGCGCAGCGAGATGCTCGCGGAGTTAATGCGAGCCAAAATCGGAGTTGCGATATCCGGCACCCACGGCAAGACGACCACGACTTCCATGGTTGGAGCGGTTCTTCAGGAGGCCGGGTTGAGTCCAACTCTGATTGTCGGCGGCATCGTCCGCGCGCTGGACACAGGAGCACGGATTGGAGACAGTGAGTACATGGTCGTTGAGGCCGACGAATTTGATCGCTCATTCTTGAAACTGGCGCCGACCATTGCGGTAATTACAACCATTGAGGCCGAACATCTCGATACCTATGGCGATATCGAGGGCGTGAAGGATGCGTTCGTCGAGTTCGCCAACAGAGTTCCGTTTTACGGCAGCGTCATCGTGTGCGCGGATGACCCGCAGATTCAGGCGGTGCTGCCGCGGATCAAGCGGCCCGTAGTGACCTATGGATTCTCGGAGGCGTGCAAAGTTCGCGCGACTCATCTGGTTCAGGAAGGCACACGCACGCGCTTCACCGCCGTGACCTCCGGAATGTTGAACGATCCGTTTATGCTGCAGGTGCCCGGTCGACACAACGTGCTCAACGCGCTGGCGGCGATTACGGTCGCAGACGAGTTGGAAATCGATCGCACGATTGCGATTCGCGCGCTTCATGAGTTTTCGGGGGTGCGGCGCAGATTTGAGATTCGCGGTGAGCGAAATGGTGCCATTATCATCGACGACTATGCGCATCACCCGACCGAAGTTACCAGTGTCTTGCGCACGGCCCGAGAGAGCTGGCCGAAGAAACGACTTGTCGCGGTATTTCAGCCGCACCTCTATTCGCGGACGCGGGATTTTGCGGATGAATTTGGAAAGGCACTCACGCTTGCCGACGAGGCTTGGGTAACGGACATTTATCCGGCACGCGAGACGGCCATACCGGGTGTGAGTTCGGAGCTGATTATCGGATTTGCACGCGACCACGGCGCGAAGTCCATCGCACACCTCGCGTCAACGGACATGGCAAAAGTTATTGCCAAACGGCTTGACGGTTCGACTATCCTAATACTAATGGGCGCTGGAAGTATCACGAAACTTGCCGAGGAGCTCTTGCTCGGATCAACATGAACGCAGAATTACGCTCGCGAATACTTGGGCACGCGCCGTGCCGGATTCGTGAGAACGTACCGCTTGCCGGCTATACAACATTCAAGATCGGTGGACCCGCTGCTCTGTTCGCCGAGCCCACAACAGTCGCGGAACTCATCGCGCTATTGCGGCGAATCCACGAGCACAATGCGCCGTATTTTTATCTGGGATTGGGTTCGAACATTCTTGTTTCGGATCAGGGCATCGACGGCGTGGTCATCAAGGTGCATGGGTCGCTATGCGAGATTCGCCGTCATGGTGATGTGATCGAGGCCGGACCGGGGGCGCAGCTCCTGGACTTGACGACGTTTGCAGCGGTGAGGGAGTTAAGCGGAATGGAACCGTTATCGGGAATACCCGGGAGTGTGGGCGGCGGCTTATTTATGAATGCGGGTGCGTATGGCGGGGAGATTTCGGATACACTTTCTGAAGTTGACGCATTGACGGAATCGCTCGATCAGATTACGCTGAGGAAGGATGAAGTGGGATTCTCCTATCGCTCGGCACCGCGGCTGCGAAGTTTGATCATTCTTCACAGCAGATACCGGCTTTCGCGAGGATTGAAGCAATCGATCTTCGGGGAAATGCGCAGAGTCTGGAGATTACGAAGAGAGAAGCAGCCTCTGGATTTCCCTTCGGCGGGTTCGATTTTCAAGCGACCTCCGGGAGATTATGCGGGCAGACTCATTGAAGCGGTCGGCGGAAAGGGATTCGGAATCGGGGGAGCGATGGTTTCGCCGAAGCATGCCGGGATTTTCATCAATGCCGGCGGAGCGACGGCGGAGGACGTGTGCAACCTGGTTCGCGAAATCAGGCGCCGAGTGTACATGCGATTTGGAATCATGTTGGAAAACGAGGTAATGGCGATTGGTTTCCCGGAAGACCCCTTCGCGATCGCGGTCTGAGCGCCGTCGGCGTGCGATTCGCTGGAAGCGCATTTCGCTCGGCATCCTCGGAGGCTTAAGCTTGATTCTGGTCGTCTTCAGTGCGCCGATCTTCCGCTTTGTCTCGGGCATGCTGGTTCAAGTGAGCGACAGATTTCTTATCGAGGAAGTCGTCATCAAAGGCACGAAGCATCTTCCGCAGGACAGTGTGGGTCTCGCCTCGGAGCTGAAGATCGGCATGAAGCTGTTTGCGGTGCATACCGGCGAGGTGGAGGAACGTCTCAGACAGGCTCCGTGGATTCGCGACGCTCAAGTCATTCGGCGATTCCCGCGCAAAGTCGAGATTCGCGTTACGGAGCGTGTACCGCTCGCGAGCGTACGACAAGAAAAGTTCTGGGTGATTACACAGGATAGTATGGTCGTGGACGCGCCGTCAATCCACTGGAACTGGGACGTGCCGATTCTGACTCCCCCCCACTCTGTCGCGGTCACGGCCGGCAAGCGATTGCGGGACAGCGCCACTCTCGCGCTCCTGAACGAACTGAATACCGCTTACGAAGTCAGCGGCAGTCTGTGGGCGAATTGCAGTGAGCTTTATTATCGCGGAGAAGAGATTTTCTGCGTGCTCAACGAGCCTGATATTGAGTTGCGCCTTGGGCATGGTACGGGCGATCTGGCGTGGATCGGTCTCTCGGAGTTATTGCGAGACGAGCGCGAACCACAATCCACAGGTGGACAGGCATTGATCGATTTAAGATTCCCGGGGAAGTTAGTGGTCATCCCAATCACCAACAATCAAACGGAGCAGCGGCGAGGATGAGAAGACCGTCAAGCGACCGCGATATTATCGCCGGTCTCGATATCGGAACCACCAAAGTGCTGGCGGTGATTGCCGAGTCGCGCGGTGACAACGAGATCGAGATCCTTGGTTTGGGCTGCGTTCCTTCACGCGGCTTGCGGAGGGGCGTGGTCATCAATCTCGAACAAACCACAGAAGATATTGAGCGCGCCGTGCAACTGAGCGAAGAGGAAGCCGGCGAACGCGTTGATCGCGTCTGGGTGGGGGTCGCCGGTGAACATGTCAAGAGCCTGAATTCCCGTGGCGCGATTCCGGTGACTCGGGCTCGCGGGGACTTGACCGGCGAGGTTACCGGAGACGACGTCGATCGCGTGGTTGAGGCCGCACGCGCGATTGCCCTGCCGATGGATCGTCGCGTCCTGCATGTGCTCCCTCAGGAATTCGTCGTTGACACGGAAAAGGGCATTCGTTCGCCGGTGGGAATGGCCGGCGTAAGGCTCGAAGCGAACGTACACATCGTGACTTGCGCAATAGCATCCGCGCAGAATATTCTCGCCTGTTGCCGCCGCGCGAATTTGTCGGTGGTCGACCTTGTGCTTGAGCCGTTGGCATCGGCGGCGAGTGTACTCACCAAGGACGAGATGGAATTGGGGGGCGCCCTCTTAGACATCGGCGGCGGTACCACCGATTTGGCGGTTTTTGGCGGCGGCGCGATTCGACACACTGCGGTGATCGGCTATGGTGGGGACTATATCACGCGCGACATCGCGGTGGGGCTACGCACGCCGGTGGATTCAGCCGAGCGCATCAAACTGGAGCACGGAGCCGCTCATGCACGGGCGATTGCACAGAATGAGTTTCTGGAGATTCCCGGCGTCGGCGGCCGCGATGCAAAAGAGATGAGCCGGGCGATGCTAGTGGGAATCATCGCTCCTCGTGTCGAGGAGATTCTGGGCATGGCACGAGAAGAGCTGGTGCGTTCGCGCACCCTGGAACAGGCCGGTGCGGGAGTGGTGCTCACTGGCGGCGGAGCTTCGATGCCGGGAATGTGCGAGCTTGCCGAGGAAGTATTTGCATTGCCGGTGCGGATCGGCGCTCCGCGCGATCTTCCGGTGGATGAGAGATTGCGCTTCGGGCCGAAGTACTCCACCGGTGTGGGGCTTGTGCGCCATGCGATATCGAAGCGCAATCGTTCGACGGACGAAGAGTCAGCTGCCGCCAAGTGGAAGCAGTTGGCGCCCAAACGAGTAAAGAACTGGTTTCAAGGTATATTCTAACGCTTAACGCAGCAAGGAGATTCCGTAGATGGAACTTGGTCGCATCCGCTTTGCCGACGAGATCGGTGGAAGCGCAAAGATGAAGGTGGCCGGTGTCGGTGGAGCCGGCGGCAACGCGTTGAACTGCATGATCGGCGCCGGATTGCAGAGCGTAGACTTTTTGGCAATCAACACGGACGCGCAGGCTCTGAATCAGAACTCAGCGCCGCGCCGGATTCAGATCGGACGCGAACTGACGCGCGGGCTGGGAGCGGGAGCGAATCCGGACGTTGGCCGGCAGGCGGTGTCTGAAAACCGCGAAGAGATTCGCGAGGCGCTTGATGGGGCCGACATGGTTTTCATCACGGCCGGAATGGGCGGTGGCACAGGCACCGGAGCGGCGCCGACGGTTGCGCAAATCGCCAAGGAAGTCGGCGCTCTTACAGTTGGAATTGTCACGAAGCCATTCAGTTTCGAGGGCAAGAAGCGGCAGACTCAGGCGGAGAAAGGCATCGCGGAACTGAAGGACCACGTCGACACGTTGATTGTGATTCCCAACCAGCGATTGATTTCCATCGTAGACAGAGGTACGACTCTGATCGAGGCGTTCCGCCTTGCGGACAATATTCTATTGCAGGCGACTCGCGGGATTTCCGATTTGATTTCCGTGCCGGGGATGGTCAATGTAGACTTCGCAGACGTGCGAACCGTGATGGCGCAAATGGGCGATGCGTTGATGGGCGTGGGCGTCGCGGAGGGCGAGCATCGCGCTGTAGAAGCGGCCGAAAAGGCGATTGCCTCGCCATTGCTCGAGGACGTGTCAATTTCAGGCGCGCGCGCGATCCTGATCAACATTAGTGGCGGCGACGATCTCGGCCTGCATGACGTGTCGGATGCAACACAGGCCGTTTACGATGCGGCCGGTGAGGAAGCGGAAGTAATCTTCGGAGCCGTGATCGACAAGAATTTGACCGGCCAGTTGCGCGTGACGGTGATTGCCACGGGATTCAATCAACAGCCCGCGCGAAATGGTAATGGGCGGACGGCGCACGTGATCCAGCGATATGCGGAGCCGGTTAAGGCACCGATAATGGACACTCGCGGCGCATTTGACTTCAGCGGTCGCGTGCTGGACACTTCGGTTCGCAGGCTCACCACCGACGTAAACGGTCGTTCCGAACCGGTGGTTGTCGGAGACGAGGAAAACGGCAACGGTCGCTATGAGATTCCGGCTTTTCTGAGGCGCCGAGTGGACTGACGTCCCCGGCCCAAACAATGTGGAAGCGCGCAGACGCAAACTCGTCCTGCGCGCTTCTTGTTTTTGCAACATTTGGGCGGGTTTTTGCTCTTACTATGTAACGGAATGAAGAGACTCAGACAACTTGCAGTCATTTGACTTGCGGATTTCTCAAAATCTCTTATCTTTAAGCATGAGTTGAACAAATCTTCAGAGGTAGGATTCAATGGACTATAGGCTGTTAAAGGAACTGTGTGAGTCGCATGCGGTTTCAGGGCGCGAAGAAGGGATTCGGGCGCTAATCCGCAAGGAATTTGCGGCGGTGGGCTGTAAGGTCAGCAGCGACAAGATGGGCAACATCGTGGGTTATCGCAAGGGTCAAGGCAAAGTCAAAGTAATGCTTGCCGGACACATGGATGAGATTGGCTTTTTGGTCAGTCACGTGGACAAAGAGGGCTTTCTCCGGCTGCAACCTGTCGGTGGTTGGGATCCTCGCACGATGATGAGCCATCGCGTGTTCGTGCATACGGAGAAAAAACGCTTGCTTGGAGTCATGGGTGCGAAACCGATTCACGTTTTAAGCGAGGATGAAGCCAAGAAGCCGCTCAAGGTCACGGACTACTTTGTCGATCTCGGTCTGCCGGCCAAGCAAGTCGAGGGATTGGTTGATGTCGGCGATCCGGTCACGATGGCGCGCACGCTTGACGAATTAGGTGACTGCCTGACCGGTAAGTCGGTAGATAACCGATTTGGCGTCTGGGTAATGATAGAGGCGCTGCGTCGGTTGAAGAAACCGACGGTCGATATTTATGCCGTCGCGACGGTGCAGGAAGAAGTCGGCATTCGCGGTGCCATTGCCTCGGCTCAGGACATTCGGCCCGATGTTGGAATTGCGCTGGACATCACCCTGGCGGTGGACACTCCGGGTGTGCCGCCACAGGAGCATGTAACGAAGTTAGGTGGAGGAGTCGCGCTGAAAGTCATGGATGGGTCTTCGATTTCGAACCCCAGACTTTTGCGTGAACTGCGCGCCATCGCGAAACGCAAGCGTATTCCACATCAGCTGGAGATCATGCCACGCGGCGGCACGGATGCCGGTGGGCTCAGAATGTTCAGCGGTCACTGCGCGGTGACGACGGTTTCGGTGCCTGTTCGTTACGTGCACTCATCGGTGGAGACGGTTCACAAGGCGGACTTGGACGCGTCGGTCAATCTTCTCTCCACTTATCTTGAGACCACCACGGGGACAGGCTATGAGCTGGGGGATCGGCTGTAGTTTTTCAACGCTGGACATGAGCGCATAAACTGAGAGCCCGGTCGCGTGGACCGGGCTCTTCAATTGTGAGTGTTACGAACTCTATCGAGTCGCAGGCGTAGACTTTTCGTCGCTTGATGAAGCAACTCGCACACCATCGGTCGGATTGTCCACGAAAGATGGAATGTGCTTTCGCACAATTTCGAGCATGGATTGATCGGAAGGATCCTGCGTTTCCATCGTGACGGATGTGGGATTGTACATCTTGATCTTTCGATCGGGGCCGAAGACCATGTCCATTCTTCCCATCGTGCGCCCGTCGCGATTTGCCCGCACCACTCTTGTTTCGCCGATTACCCATGGGGCTTCGGCATTCGGACGAAAACTCCGGCCACCGATGATCAAATTGACTTGCGGCAGGGCTTGTGCGAGTGCAGAGTCCGTTTCGTCTCCGCAAGTGGAGAGTATGACGATCAAGTCTGCCTTGCCTTCAAGCGCAGTGACCGCCGTTCTTGCGGCGACAATCGGGTTCTCAATAACAATGGAAGACGGCAGATGGCTCGAGTCATAGCGCATCGTCTGACGAGTCCCGCACAGTCCGATGAATGCCACGCGAGCTTCTTTGACGGGCAACACGACGTATGCGTCGGTGATGGCCGAACTACCGTCCCGCAGGTTCGCGCTGACGTACTTGAACTTTGAATCACGCCTCGCGTCGCGAAAGGCATCGACTCCGAATTTCAGCTCACGCTCGGAGACATTCACGACATTCGTCTGCATGTGGTTGTAGACTTCTATCGAGAGCTTGCCTTTCGTGCTGTCGGTTTCTGCGGAACCGGAGAAGAAATTACCGGCGTCGCAATAAACAACCGTCGGATCTTCCGCGCGCGCAGTTGCTACTTTCGCACTGCGCTTGGTGATACCGCCACCGTTGTGCTTGCAACCGCAACCCTCAATCCTACCCCGGACATCGCTCGTATAGAGAATAGAGACGACGGTGCCATCCGCGATTTCCCGTTTCTCGCAGCCCGAGAGTCCAATTAGTACGATCGCGGCGACCGCCGAATAGAGTACCAAGCGTTTATCAAGATAGTCCATAGGCTCGCGAATTTTGATGCGAAGTATTGAATAGTTCATACCTGTCTCAACTCTCCTTCAGACGGCGGAGTTCCCGTCGACGTTCAGGCCGCAACGTAGGCCAGCCCACGGTGGACCACTCCCTTCGCCCGGCCGCGAAGTTCCCATCCGGCAAATGGCGTGTTGC
>CAZGVT010000064.1:11033-12585 GCA_964529255.1 uncultured Alphaproteobacteria bacterium
ATCCACACGGTATTTCGCATCCGGATCAATGATGGTCAAATTGGCCTGTTCACCGGACACAATCCCCGGCAAGGGCTGCTTGAGGATTCGGCGCGGAGCGTAGACGACACGCTCTAGCAGGTTATTCAGATCGATGGCATTTGGGATAAGGTGGGTAAACGCCAGACCGAGTGCCGTCTCCAGTCCTACGACTCCGAACGGCGCGAGGTCGAATTCCTGTGCTTTGGCCTCCCAGGAGTGCGGCGCATGATCGGTGCAATAAACGTCAATCGTGCCGTCTCGAAGCCCTTCGAGACAGGCGATCCGGTCGTCTTCCGTACGCAGCGGGGGATTCATCTTGAAATTTGTGTCAAAGTCCTTGCACGATTCGTCCGTCAATAGCATGTGGTGGGGACAGACTTCGGCAGTGACACGGACACCTCTTGCCTTCGCCTCGCGAATCAACTCTACTGAGCGTCTTGTCGACACGTGGCAAATGTGGACGGCAGTATCGGTGAACTCAGCAATCAGTATGCACCTTGACACGTCGATGGTTTCTGCTATTGAGGGAATTCCGGGCATGCCGAGCCGGGTCGACCATTCGCTCTCGTTCATGGTACCGCCCTTTGCAAGATCGGTATCTTCGGCATGTTCGAACAACGTCGCACCGAGCATGTGGGCATAAACCATTGCATGGCGCAGCACGGCGGTACTTTTGATCGGTGAACCGTCGTCGGTGAAGGCGCGCGCGCCGTGCTCGACGAGTTCGCTCATATCTACCAACTCCTTTCCCATCCGTTCCCGCGTCGCCGAAGCGATGACATGCACGTCTACGGGATAGTTTTTCGCTTGATCGCGGACCCAACCGACGACACCCGCATTGTCGAGCGGAGGCTCGGTGTTGGGCATGCACGCGACTCCCGTGAATCCGCCGTTCATCGCGGCCTGGCAGCCGGATTCGATGGTCTCAGCCACTTCACGACCGGGCTCGCGCAAATGAACATGGAGATCGAACCAACCCGGAGTGATCAAGTGGCCTCGCAGGTCGATTCGATCCGCGTCGGCCGGCACATCGGAGGGATTTACAAATAACACGCCATCGCGAATCAAGAGTGAAGCGACTTGATTCAGCGAGTTGTGGGGGTCAAGAATGCGCGCGCCTTCAAGCAGCAGGCTCCGCGCGCATGCAGGAGAGGTTATCGAAGCGTACTTGCCGGGATTCATTGATTTCATTTCTTACTTTGCCTCCGGCACGGCAATTCCACCGGCCAATAAGTAGAGTACGGCCATTCTTACGGCGACGCCGTTGGTTACCTGTCTGAGAATGACGGAATGCTCGCCGTCGGCGATATCGGACGTTATCTCGAGGCCGCGATTCATCGGTCCGGGATGGAGGATGGTAAGCGGATTGGATGCCTTTGCCAGCCGAGAGGGTGAGAGGCCGAAGTATTTATGGTACTCTCTGATTGATGGAAACAATCCGACGGATTGTCTTTCGAGCTGGATACGCAGAATATTCAATGCATCGCACTGTTCAATGGCCTCGTCAAGATTGTGGGTAATCTCTACACCG
>CAZGVT010000065.1:0-12539 GCA_964529255.1 uncultured Alphaproteobacteria bacterium
CAAACAGCCCATAATCAATATCCCCTTGCGGCTGTGTCCTAACCATTGAAGCCGCTTCCCACTTCTCGAAACCGCTCTTCACCAGGCCATTGATCAAGTTCATCGCCAATTCTTCAAACTTTCTCCCGGTTGCAAAAGCATAAGCCTGATTCAGCGCTTCGCTTTCCTTTCGCTTTGCATACGGCAGCCGCATCACGCGCCCCAAAATCTGCTCCACCGCTGTCGGCGATCCCGAAGGCGCCACCGTGCACATAATATAGGCAAACGGACAGTCCCATCCCTCGCGCAGCTTTTGCTGCGTGATTACGCACTTGACCGGTGAGTTTCTGTCCAAAATGTTTTTCGACCCCAACTCATCCAATTGTCCTGTGACAATCGGACATTCTTCGCGCCGCAGATTCTCATTTTCTATGAGCCAATCTTGCAAGACTTTGGGGGTCACGGTTTCCGCCCCGGTCCGCTGTGCCTGCGCTTGCAGCAATACAATCGGACGAATGTACTCCTGTGTGCGTCCTTCGTGTTGCTTGCAAAACTCTTCCAATTCCTCCCGCTTCAGCAACGCCCGATGAACCGCTTCGGTCCATTCCTGAACCATGGTCAGCATGATCGGCATCTTGATCATCTCCTCAGACTTCAAGGCATACGCGCTTGCCGAATAAAGCACGTTACTCCGCCCTTGACCATGTTTGTCGCCCTCGCTCGGAGTCGCCGTAAACTCTAATATGCACGACGGCCCGAATTTTCCTAAAGTCTCAAACGAGAGTTCGGTTCTCAGGTTATGCGCTTCATCCGCAATCACAATCGGGCGGTGAAGACGCATCAAATTCACGAAACTAAACGGAAAGCTGCCGTCCTCGCGATTCCCAAGCGGTTGAAAAATCTCGGCCTGTATCCCTTGAAAATGCTCCTTCAATGACCCGTGACTTTCGTAGGCCTTTCTCTGTTCCGGGTCCTCCACACGGAAAGCCTGTACGCTGGATACTATAATCACCGCGCCCGCCCGCATCGCGCCGCGCTGAATCGAAAGCCCTTCCTTCCCGTCAAGCACAGTGAAGCTTTCAAACTCTTCGGCCAAAGCCTGATGATAGGGATGATTTCGATCCCGCAGCGCGCGCAAGGTCTGCTCGCGAATCGTCGTGCTCGGAGTCAGCCAAAGAACAACCGGCGTGTCCGTATGCAATAGCTCCGCAGCTACAATCCCTGCGGCGTGACAAGCCATCAGAGTTTTTCCGCCCCCAGTCGGAATCCTGATGCAAACATACGGAATCTCTTTTAACTCGCTCACATCTTCAATCGGGCAATAGGGAGCGATACCTGTCCGGTGTTCGCGCGTCACTTTATTGAAGGCCGTCTCTGCGTCCGAGAGTTGCGAACTGCGGCGCAGGTACTCCCGCAAAATGTCCAGCCCATCCTGCTGGTATTTCTTAAGTTCCAGAATCATTTGATTTTAACTTTCTGCGGAATCTGCCGGAACACGATGCTTTTGCGTTCCAGCCCTGCCTTTCCCATGCGACACCCCGTACCAAAAATCACTTTCGGCCCGTCATGTTCCGGCAACTCGGCCAGCACCCCTCGCGTGAGTACGTTCCCCCCGTTCGCTCGTTTATCCCCCAAAATCCCATTGTAAAGCAGGTAATAAGCTGTCCCGTCCACAACCCCCAAGAGCGGCGACCGCCCGTTATTCTGTTTCGGCAACGGCTCCCCCGTCTCTGTCAAGAAAACGTGCCGCGCCAAATCGCTGAACGTCACCACCTTCCGAATCTCCCCATCCGCATCAAATAACGTCTCTCCTAATGTGCAATAGCGAAAGCCACCCCCCAAGCCCTCTATTTTCTGCCCCTTAGCATTCGTGTAACCCTCCGACACCCGCTTCACACGCTCCGCCGTAATCTCCCGGCAAATCTTCTCATCCATCTCTACCAAGATGAACTTCCGATTGCCACCATCCTCCTTGTTCAGCTGTAATACAGCGTGGGCTGTGGTGCCGGAACCGGCAAAGGAATCCATTACCAAGTCTTCAGTTTCTGTGCAGTATCTAATCAGTCGTGCTATAACTTCGTGATCTTTGGGATTCTCAAATACTTTCTTGCCAAAAATTTCCATCAATACAATTGACGCACGAAGTGCGCCTCGATAGAAATACGAGCCCATCACCTGAATGCCTATATCATCTCCTTCGTAATCCTCTCCGTTTGTAGAATCGTTTGAGCGTACCAGATACGTTTTGCGTATGGGCGGTTCGCTATGGTCTTTTCTGAAGACAACCACGCCTTCACGAATTTTTTCATTCATTTTTTCAATATCTGCGTATCGCCAGCCACCCTCCGGAACTGCGCATGTCTTTTTCGTTATGGGGTGTAGCACTTCATACGTCGGGCCGCCACCGCCGGGCCACGACATATTGTCATCACGCCATACTCCTCGATCGTCTACATTTCCGTACCTCGAATGCTTTTTTGAAGCGTGATTTTTGGGTAGTCCTTTGTAAAACTCCCTGATCCCAATCTCCACTAAGTTATTGTCAGTACCATAGAGTTCTCTTAGCCGCAAGTACTCTTTATGAATTTCCTCGGCGCCAGGCTTTGCCTCCCGCCACCGTGTGTTTTTTCGATCTAGTTCCACTTTGCTTTTTGCATAGACCACTATGTATTCGTGGCCAATCGAAAAGTACTTTGCGTCGTTCTTTCGGGACTTTTCCCACACCAACTCGCCAAGGAAGTTCTGTTCTCCGAATATGTCGTTCATTAACCTTCGAAGATGATACATTTCATTGTGATCAATCGAAACTAATAAAACACCTTCGATGTGGAGCATTCTGTGCAAGATTGACAATCGCGGAAGCATCATACACAGCCACTTGTCATGCCGAGATAAATCGTCGGCGGCTACGTGATGGCCTTTCAGGGTTTCTTCGAGCCACGCTCTGATTTCTGGGCTATTCACGTTGTCATTATACATCCATTTCTCGCTACCCGTATTATACGGCGGATCAATATAGATGCACTTAATTTTTCCCGCATAATACGGAAGCAGCGCTTTCAATGCCAGCAGATTGTCCCCCTG
Organism: uncultured Alphaproteobacteria bacterium; assembly: GCA_964529255.1. Classification (GTDB taxonomy): domain Bacteria; phylum Electryoneota; class RPQS01; order RPQS01; family RPQS01; genus CAZVXJ01. The sequence goes on from CAZGVT010000065.1 coordinate 3,064, forward strand.
CACAATCAGATTCCCGCTCCCCGGGTCGCCTACCGAAAGCGAGTTGTCGCACTTCAAGAGATGATACGGCACCTCTTCGTGGTGCTTCTCCACCGCCTTTTTCCCAATCCAATCTAATGTCGGCATGTTGATCTCTGCTTGTTTGATTCAAGGGCGCACAGCCGTGCGGCGCTACACCAGAAGAGTGCACGGCAGTGCAACGCTACGAAATCGCTTTCCGCAAATTGCCCTGCGCGGTTTCCAACAATTCCCGCGCCGGCTCCGCGCCCACGCCCTTCCAGTGCATCACCAGCGCGGTCTTGAGTTCGCCGTTCGCCTCCTTCAACACCTCGTCCGCCCAGTCGTAGTCACTGCCCGTCAGCTCCATGAAAATTTTTCGCGCGCGCGCCCGCAGCTTCATGGATCCCTGCCTGAGGTCCACCATCAAATTCTCGTAACACTTCCCCAGCCGCACCATCGCCGCCGTCGTAATCATGTTCAGCACCAGCTTCGTCGCCGTCCCCGCCTTCAGCCGCGTCGAACCCGTTAGGACTTCTGGACCGACGGGGACGGAGATGATGACGTCTACCCCCCTTATTCCCCCCATAAGATATGGGGGGAGATCCGCAGAGCTTTCCCCTTCAACATCCTGTGGGGGGGACGGGGGGGGAATTTCATTACATATCAGTAGCGCGGTGCTTGCACCGCATCGCTTCGAGTACATCAGAGCACCCAAAACGTACGGTGTACGACGCGAAGCGGTTATTCCGATCACCGTATCCTCCTCATTTAGAGTACAGATATCCAGATCGTGAGCGGCTTGTTCAAAATTATCCTCCGCTCCTTCCACCGCCTTAAACACCGCACCCGGTCCGCCCGCAATCAACCCCTGTACCATGAACGGCTCCGTCCCGAACGTCGGCGGACACTCGGCCGCATCGAGGATCCCCAACCGGCCCGATGTCCCCGCACCGACGTAGATCAGCCGGCCACCATTGCGCAGAGAAGTTACCACCATCTCCACGACCCGCTCGATCTCGGGAATCGCCCGCGCCACCGCTTCCGGCACCGTGCGATCCTCGGCGTTCATCGCCTCGAGAATCTCGTGCGTCGTCATCGAGTCCAGTCTCATCGTCCGCGGATTGCGGGTTTCGGTCGTAAGTACCGCGAGTTCTTTGAGTACGTCCTTAGGCATGTTCTATTTTCTCCCGCCACCGCGGAGGGTGGTGGCTAGTGTTTCGAGTACGATGAGTTTCCCCCCGTCAGCCAATTCCCGCTCGAGGGTCAATTTTACCCCTCCCTTATCTGGATCCACTTCTTCGCGCCAATTCTGCCCTTTCCAAAGGACGAATCGCCCGGTGGGCTTCAAAAAGCGAATCCCCCACTCAAGCAACGTCGGAATTCCCGCCACAGATCGTGCTGTCACCACATCGTAAGCTGAATTATATTCATTGCTTAGCTCGTCGATTCTCGAACAAATGACCTGTACATTGCTGAGGCCCGTTTCACGTGAAACTCGCTGTAAAAAGGCAACCTTCCGTGCGCTGGACTCTACCAATGTCCATCGAACTGTCGGATTTGCTATGGCCAACGGAATCGCAGGAAACCCGCCACCCGAACCGATGTCCAGTATTGCTTCTCCGCTCCTGAACAACTCCAGAGCCTGCAGTGACGGTTTCAAATGCCGTATTAACAATCTGTTTCTGTCGTTTTCCGAGACGACGGCAAGCCCCGCTGCCCGCACCCGTTCCAAATAGTGTTTCACGTGGAGCGAACGCGGGCCGTCTGCGGCCCTGCCGAGGCTGGAAAGGTATGTGTTCAGGGTCTCGGCTATAAGAGCTTGTTGTTCTTAAGATAGATAAGCAGTGCCTAACAATCCACCGGCCGGACACCGTCAATCCGCCCGGCTTGTCCCAACGTCTGCGGGCGGAACCGGCTTAGTTTTTCGCGGGCCTCGTGAGACAACGTCGTGATTGAACGATAATCTAAATCCACAGGCAGTCGCATGGCTTCGAGCGACTTCATTTGTCTGGCCCGCAGCTCCTCCCGCTTGATGTAACCTTCATATTTTACATCCATTTCGACACCGGCGAGCAAGTCCTCATCTTCTTCAATGCGGCGAATCGGCTCAAGTTCAGGATGGGATAGCAGTTCAATGAGCGTCACTTCCGGCCGCCTGAGGATCGCGGCGAAGCGCATTCCTTTGAGGGCCGGATCGGAGAGCAGTCCCGAATCCGAAAGCTCAACCAGCTTCGCCTCCGCCATGAACTCTTCCACCTCCTTAAGAAGGTGTTTCTTCTTCAAATAGAGATCATATTGCGGATCTTGAACGAGCCCCAGATCGCGCCCGATTCCCGTCAGCCGGAGGTCTGCATTGTCCTGTCTCAGCAAAAGTCGGTGCTCGGCGCGTGAGGTAAACATGCGATAGGGTTCGATCGGAGTCTTGGTGATCAAATCATCAATTAACACGCCGATATATGCCTGATCGCGGCGAAGCAGCAACGGCAGCTCGCCCTGGAGTTTCTGGACGGCGTTGATCCCGGCAATTATTCCCTGGGCAGCAGCTTCCTCATAGCCCGTCGTTCCGTTGATCTGTCCCGCGAAGAAAAGTCCTTCTATTACCTTGGTTTCTAAGGAATAGTGGAGCTGATGAGCGGGAAAGAAGTCATACTCGACGGCATATCCCGGCCGCATCATCTCGACTTGCTCGAGCCCTTCAACCGTCGTCAGTGCTTCGTATTGCACTTCCGGTGGCAAACTCGAGCTAAATCCATTCATATAAACCTCATAGGTGTCCCATCCTTCGGGCTCGAGGAAGATCTGGTGGCTGTCCTTGTCGGCGAAGCGGACGACTTTGTCTTCGATAGACGGACAGTAGCGCGGGCCCTGGCCCTTGATCGCACCGCCGAACAGTGGTGACTTCGAGAGGTTGTCGCGGATGATCCTGTGCGTGGTCTCGCATGTATAGGTCAGGTGACATGAAAGTTGATGACTTTGTTTCTGTTGAGTTTGTCTGCTGAACGGCACAATTCTGCCGTCACCAGGCTGATGTTGGCAGCGCGCATAGTCAATCGTCCTGCCATCGAGTCTGGGCGGTGTGCCGGTCTTCAAGCGCCCAAGCGTAAAGTCTTTACGCTGCAGGTTTTCCGAGAGTAAAACTGACGGACCTTCGCCGATGCGGCCGGCGGGAATCTGAACATCGCCCATGTGGATGAGGCCATTCAAGAAGGTCCCGGGGCAGTGCACGGCCGCGCGGCACTCGATCTTGAGCCCAGTCTGACAGATTGCAGCGTGGAGTCTGCCGCCGCGAGTCTCGAAATCTACGACCATGTTCTGCTTAAGATCAAGATTCTGTTGAGATTCGAGCACCTTTCGCATTTCCCGAGCATACAGCATGCGGTCGCATTGTGCGCGCGGAGACCACATGGCCGGGCCTTTCGAGCGATTCAACATGCGGAACTGCACCGTGGCCAGATCGGTGATGCGCGCCATTTCGCCCCCGAGAGCATCAATCTCTTTCACGAGCTGCCCCTTGGCCAGTCCTCCAACAGCAGGATTACACGACATTTGCCCGATGGTATGCAAGTTCATCGTGACGAGGCAAGTCCTCATCCCCCTGCGTGCAGAAGCAAGCGCCGCCTCGCAGCCCGCGTGTCCGCCGCCGATGACCAGGATGTCGTAATGGTTGGTCATAGTCCGTATCCGTTCATTCGTATCGCCGTACTGTGTGCGCTCGGGTTGTCCTCATCAGATGAGTCACCTGCCTTCCTCAAAACAGTCCGAGTCAATCCACTTGATCGTGAAAATGCGATCCGTCATTTCGTCGCTGGTGTGAATTTCCGCGTCGGAGATGATCTGCAATGGGGGCAGTAGCAGGGATTCGTAATCAGGGATCGGCATGACTGTGTTCCTTCTTCGTTGGGTCATGTTGCGGGCGATGCAATCGGCCCCTACCAAGGGAATGCCTTTTCAGCGGGTCGGCACAGAGGCACGGCCCCTACGAGATTATTTCCGTTTCGAGGCCTTGGCCTTCCCCGCCACGGCCATGGCTTTCTTGCCCCATTCGCGCAACAATTCGTCGTCTTCCAGAACATCCTCAGGAACGGGATAATAGGGCATGCGGCTTTTCTCGGGCTTCGATGGATCGTAGACCCACTGCGTCAGACCGCGCGACGTGTAATCTTCGCAGTTCGAGTCATCCACCTTGAAATAGAGCTGGTCATCATCCACGACCGCGAACATCTTGGGCTTGACCGATCCGCGCACGGGACACATTACCCCCGCACCGCCGAACATCCTGCGGATGCTCACTTTACCCAATACAGAAAGGCGGTCGCGGACGTATTCAAGATAGGAATCGGAAAGAGGCATGGGAAAAAAGCTCAGACATCGAACAAGAAGTGACAAACGACAAGGTTAATGCTTATGCCGAACGCCGCGCTTGGCAAGCACGTAATTCACCGGATAGGCCGCAACGAACCCGGCAGCGAGCGCGAGCAGCATCCCCAGCCAGAAGACAGGATCATTGATGTGAGCGTTCATCACGCCCGGTGTGTAAATTTCCGTAAGCACCTCGGCCGTTTCCATCACGGCAATGCTCAAACCCTCCACGATCAAGACTTTGTACATCGCCTGAGCGAACGTCAAACCCGCCCTTAGCCACGGCACGACCCCCAGCGCAAACCCGCCGATGGCACCGAGTATCACGGCAAGTACGATCGAACTCACGTTTCCCATGTGCAAGGCCGTGCTGACAATCATTCCCGCCACTTCACCCAGGCCGCAACCAAGCAGGCAATGCAGCGTGGCGCTCAGGGCGAACTTCCAAACAGGCGGAGGGCTTTGCGTGTGATGCTGATGCTGGTGGTGATGATGCATGGTAAGAAAACCTTAAAACTGAACCTTGAGGAAACTCCGAATCCCCCTTGACCGCTCCGCATGCAGGGGGAAAAACCCGCACCTATTCCATCAACTCTTCAAGCTGGAAGATGTGCCGAAGCGGGTGCATGACCGCGTGCTCGAGCATCGAGTCTATCGAATAGTCCATCCCCCAACGCGACTTGTGAGACTCATAACATAGTTTTTCCTCAACTTGAGCCAGCGGCTCACGCCACTTTTCGAGCACGTGCTCCAAAAAAGCGCCCGCCTCGCGCTCGGCCGTTTCCGGCGGCGGATAGTTGTCGATTCCCGGATCGGGGAGTTCGAGCTTTTCACACATCCAGGTCATGTAGCCACGAGCGGCCCGCAGCACATGGCTGAGGAGGTGGTCCAGCGATTGATAGTCGGGATCGTCAGTTGCCGGAAGTTTGACATCTAACTGCTTGGCTTTTCTCCATGTGGAGAGAAATTCGCGCATGTACTGCTCGTGCAGGATGACCAACGCCCGTGCGCCGCGGTACGTGTAGTGGGGAAGAAGGGTCTTGGGCATGTTACTTTCCGATACAGAATTTCGTAAAAATCCGGTCCAGAATTTCCTCGCCGATGGTCTCGCCGGTGATCTCGCCGAGAGCGTTGACGGCATCGCGGAGGTCCGAGGCCATCAGGGTCGTGTTGTGTGATTGGCCCTGAGCAGCGAGCAAGCTCTCTGCGGCCCGACTCAGAGCACCAAAATGTCTTGCCTCTGTCACGACAATCTCTTCGTTTCCAATATCTTCCGACGTGATAATGGGGATGAGCCCGTCAAGTAGGGCACTGATCCCGGCACCGCTCTTGGCAGATATCTCGAAGCGCGGAAGGCTGGCGACCGGATCAAGTAGCTGAATTTCGCTATCCTTGTGGATTCGCAGATCCGTCTTGTTCAAAACGAAGACCCCCCCCTGATTCCCCCCACGTAGAGGGGGGAGAGATAGGATCTCTGCATCGTCTGTGCAATCTACTACAATGAGAACAATATCAGCGTTTTCCATCGCTCTTATGCTGCGCTCGATGCCCATGCTTTCGATCCGGCCTTCCGCTTCACGGATCCCGGCGGTATCTTGAAAAATCACTTCGATCCCGTTCAGCAGCAAGTGAGCTTCGACCACGTCACGAGTTGTACCGGGGATTTCGCTGACAATGGCTCTCTCCTCGCCGACGAGCGCGTTCAATAGTGTTGATTTCCCGGCATTTGGAGCACCTACGATAGCAACCTTCAATCCCTCTCTTACGAGCCGGCCACGCTTGAAGGTATCGATCAGGCACTGACATTCCACTTGGACTTGCATTATCTGCTGCTGCCGATCCGCGGGGGACTGCAGCTCAAGATCCTCCTCTGCAAAGTCCAGTTCCACTTCGATCAATGCCAACAAATCCAGTATCTTCGAGCGCATTCTCCGCACTTTCTCCGAAAGGCCGCCCTGAAGTTGTCGGGCTGCCGCTCGTCCGGCTCGCTCGGTCCTGGCGTGAATTAGCCCGGCCACCGCTTCGGCCTGTGCTAAATCGAGTTTGTTATTCAGAAAAGCACGCTCGGTAAACTCGCCTGGACGAGCTTGTCGTGCGCCATGCAATAGCAACAGGTTCAATATCTTATCAGCCGCATACCGACCGCCGTGACAGGAGATCTCGACCACGTCCTCGCCCGTGTACGACTTTGGAGCCTTGAATAGAGTCACCACCACATCGTCCACGACCGAGCTGTTTTCGATTATGCGGGTGTGTCGCGCGGAGTTCGCAGTAAAATCCAAAATCGAAAATCCGAATTCTGAAATCTCACCAGCGATCTTCCACGAGTCCGGGCCGGAGAGCCGGAGCACCGCGATCCCGCCTAAGCCGGGCGGGGTGGAGATGGCGGCGATGGTGGCAGTGGTGGAATACGGCATGCCGGACGCGAATTAAGGCAAGATAGTAATTTAACCTATTATGAAATGAGAAGAAAGCCCCCACGGATATCCTGATGCCATGGGGGCGAGGTTGGAGAGTACGGTCGCGCAAGCCAGCGCGGTGCTACCGAAGCCGCAGCAGCAGCTCCTCTTTCGTCACGCTGCCGGTAGGTATTGATAACAGCCCGTTAAGTGCAGCGGTAGTGGCAACAACTTCGTAGAACATGCCGTAATTGAACTGGATCACGCGGACGTGCGTGTACGATGTGTCCGCCGTGAAACCGTGGTACCAGTAGGGGCCGACTGCGTCGCCCGAATAGAACACAAGGTAGCCGGTGACATTCACCGCACAGCCGCCGACGGATTCCGAAACCGGATCCCAGTACAGGACGGCGTCGTTGCCCTCCGCTGTGATGACGACCTCGGGAGTGGAGGGAGTGATGATACGCGTGCCGGTGAGGGGAATCTTGAGCACTCCGGCAATCGCGTTTTCCGCATCGGTTTGGATCAGCAGGGTATCTGAGTGGGTTCCGTCGGATGCCGGATCGTAGGTCAGAGTTAACGTGTCCGCTGTGACTTCGCCCGCATCAAGAGTATCCCTGACGGGGATTGAGGTCGTGCGGAAGAAGTTCGGCCCGGCGAGAGGTTGCGGACGGAACACTACGACGGTCTCATTGCCGAAGTTTTTCAGACGGAAGGTTTCGGTAAAATCGAGCGGGCATTCGATGGTTCCGGCGTTCCACGAGAGAACGGTGGTGTTGGGTTGTGCATCGCGGATCATGGCCAGAAATCCCTCGGACGACGTGATGGAAAAGCTGCCGTCTGAGATATCTGAAAATGTATCCTCGACAGCACTCAGGCGGACACGGCAATTGATAGAGAGCGGCGGCGTGACCTCAACCGCTTCGCTGCCGTCATTGGCGGTAACAGTGTCGAGAATCTCCCATTCGCCGTTCGGATAATCGCGATTGAGTTCGATCATGATGTCGCCCGAGTACTCATAGCTTGTCCATGTGACATCTTGAGTCGAGAAAATGGTCCACTCTTCGCCGCCATTGGGAGAGAGTAAAGTGAGTGGCGGCGGGACATGATAGAACGGGAACGCGCCCATGTCCGCACGCGTCGAATCGGGATCGAGAGGGGAGTTTGGGTCCCCCGTGTCTATGCAAGGAGACGTTGGCTGGAGGTGGAAGTCGCCGTTGGCGGCGTCGACGAAAAGGGGATCGGCGTTAATGTTGCCTGTGCCGGGGTAGCCGCCCTGGATGTTGGAGTAGGTGGCAGTAAGGCTCGCGGAGATTACCGGATCCGGGCCTGTGTTTGCCCAAACAATAGAGTTGCACATTATTCCTTGGTTACCCGCGATTCCAGCGGCAAACGAATCGGCAGAATTGTCGACAAGAGTACAGTTGATTAGGCGAGATACAGGATTCTCCAAGTACATAGAGCCACCACGCAATCCGGCATGGTTCCCGACGATCACACACCTTAGGAGCGTTGAGTTACCAAACGCAAGACCGCCGCCATCTTCCAGTGCTGTGTTTGACTCGATCCTGCAATCTGAGATTAGCGGGGAACCCAAGGACCTTGTTGCGATGCCGCCGCCGTTACGCGCCCAGCAATTCCTAATTGTGCAACGGGAAATCGTCGGGCTGGAACTCACCATAATCAGTCCTCCGCCTTGCGAGGTCTCGGCAGGTCCGGAATCGGCCAGACCGTACTCGATGACACAATAATCCAAGCGCGAGGAATCGTCTGACGAATCTTGAAACCGTATCCCCCACCACTTGCTCTCCTCCGTCGGAAACGCCCGCGTAAACACAATCGAGTCCTGCTCGGTGCCGATGGCTTGCAGATTCCCGAACACATTGAACTTGTAATGGCCGGTGAATAGCACCTGCACTCCCGGCCCTATCTGCAGCGTCTGCCCTGCGGGGACGGTGACGTCACACGTCACGTAGTACGGCGAGCCGGTCGAATCCCACACGCCTGAGATGTCACCGCACACGTCTGTCGCCAGCGCGCGCCACGCCGCGAACATCATCACCACCAACGCCGCGGCACTCGAATTAGTTTTCAGTGAATTCATGGTTGGGCTCCGCTGTTTGTTCTGAATTGCGGTCGAAAGTGATTATTGACCCGAAGAACTCTTGGTGACCCTTCCGCCCGCGCCGCCGGAAGAGCGGGCGTCAGGATGACAAGGGCTACTGTGCTCGGCTTCGATAGGCAGAATTCGCGCACAGCCGTGCGGCGCTACAGGCTGAACGAAGCCAAGGATCACACCAGATTCCGGCGGGGGAGTACCCGATTGTCCATCGGACTCCGGTGACCCTTCCGCTCCGCGTCAGGGTGACAAGGGCTGCTGTTGCTCTGTCGGGAGGACAGGAGTCTGTTGTCGAAGACGCGAGCAGCCGTTTTTGTCATCCTGACGGCGCGTCTTCCGTCTTCGCGGCGGAAGGATCACTGGAGTCTGGCGGGGATTAGGCAACGTAATAACATACTCAAAAGTGCTCGAAAAGTCAAGCTATTCCCCAAATGTTACGAAATACAAAAGCGCACCCAAAGATGCGCTCAATACGCTGACAAATCCCGTCATTGGCGGTGGTCCGGCGGTTGGCTGCAAGCAGCCAGCACGGCAGCGCGACTTGCTCACCGCCCCGGGTGGCCGTACTCCTCGGAGTTGCGATGCTGCACGTGATAACG
>CAZGVT010000066.1:0-5114 GCA_964529255.1 uncultured Alphaproteobacteria bacterium
TTGCACTTATGAGATTTTGAGAATTTGTGATTGGTTGCGGACAGACGACTTGGTGTAAATGGTTAGAAATTATTGACTGGGGGACTTGCGCGGCACAGGCAAATCTCTTATATTTCCGCCGCTTTATTTGGAGTAAGGAGGTCTAATTCCTCCAGTCTGGTTTGTAAGCGCAAGAGCATCAGAAAGATCACGTCCAGCAGCGATTTTCTACAACCCTCCGAGCAGACTCGGGCGGCGATTCTCGACACACGAGTCTTGATACTTTTTTCACCAGCTGAGGCTCCGCCTCGCTCATTGCCCATTCCTGCCCAATCTTTCCGTTTGTTACCCTTAGTGTTCCATTGTTTCCCATTGCACGATGAGTCGTAGACTCCTCGCCGCCATCTACGGACTGGCGATAGTTGGCTTCGGCTACTATCTCTGGGGCAACGTCATTTGGAGCAATAAGGGCTACGCTCCCGACCAGCCGATTCCTTTCAGTCACAAGATACACGCCGGCGATAACAAGATCCCCTGCCTCTATTGCCACACGAATGTTGAGCGATCGGCACATGCGACGATACCGTCGATGAATATCTGCATGAACTGCCACAGCGTAGTCGCGGTTGACAAGCCGAATATTGTGAAGCTGACCGAGGCGTTCAATGCGGGCAAACCGATCGAATGGCAACGCATTCACAATCTGCCGGATCATGCCTATTTCTCTCATCAGTGGCACATTGCCAAGGGATTTGATTGCGCGGATTGTCATGGACCGGTGGAAACGATGGACAAGGTGTATCAGTACCGCCAACTCCGCATGGGTGACTGCTTGAATTGTCATCGCCAGAACGAGGGCCCGACCTCCTGCAACACTTGCCATCAATGAGCGACTTTCACCTGCAAGCACGCGATCATCGGCACGACTCTGAAGAGCTGAATCTCGATTCGGTTCTGGCTGTGCCGCGTTCGCACTGGACATCGCTTGCCGAGCTGGATGGGAGCGCGGAGATTGAGCGGCTTCGCCGCGAAGAGTTTCTTGAGAAGCCGGTCGGCTATTTTGATGCGGCGGGGTGGAAGCTTGAGGACGTGAACAGGCGGCCCGGTCCGATCATGGAGGCAACCGGGTTTCTCGAATTGGCGGTCAAGAACAATGAGTCAGCAAACACGGACGGATTTTCGCGCCGCGATTTTCTGAAGTTGTCCGGTGCTGCGATTGCCTTCGCCACGGCGGGATGCGGACTTCGGCCCGCTGAGAAAATTGTTCCGTATGTCAAGGCTCCCGAAGGGTTGGTTCCGGGAGTGGCGAATTATTATGCGTCGAGTCTCGGAGATGCTCAGGGGACAAGCGTGTTGGTCAAGACTCGCGAAGGACGCCCGATCAAGCTCGAAGGGAATCCCGACCATCCGTTGACGCAGGGTAAGTTAGGTGTTGCCGGGCAGGCGGCGATTTTTGGTTTGTATGACCCCGACCGTTTACGAGGGCCGGTCAAACTGACGCGTGGGAAAGAGCCAGTCCCCGCAATGTTGACGTGGAGCACGGCGGACGATGAGATGGCCAGGGCACTGAACGAAGCGCAGGGCAAGATCGTTTTGTTGACGGGCACGGTACACGGGCCGGCGCGGACGAAGTTGATCGAGGAGTTTCTTGCGGGGTTTCCCGGTGCGCGCCATGTGACATTTGACGGCTGGAGTCACCAAGGGACGCGCAACGCACAGGAGAAGTGCTATGGTGCGAGAGCTTTGCCGCACTACCGCTGGGATCGTGCGGAGTTTGTGTTGCTGCTCGACAACGACGCACTGGGGAGCGGGTATGCTTCGCTGGAGTGGCAGGTCGGGTATGGCGGGCAGCGGCGTGTACGGCATGGAAAGTATCTCAAACTTGTCGCCTTCGAACCGTGCCTGACTTTGACCGGCTCCAATGCCGACGAGCGTTATCCGGTGCGTGCCGGAGACGCGGTTCACATCGGGCTGGCGATTGCGCGTGAATTGCTGGAGAAGGACGGATCTGACGCTGCGGAGATTCGCCGTTCGGAGGCAAGAGCTGCGCTGTCGAAATATCCGGCTCCGGATGTGGAAGGCGCATGTAATTTGCCTAAAGGAACAATCAAGCGACTTGCGGCGGAGCTTTGGAAACATCGCGGTGAAAGCATCGTGATGGGCGCCGATGACGAGACGACTCAGGTTATCGTATCGCTCATCAATGCGCTGCTCGGAAACGACGGAAAGACTGTTGATGCCGTGAATTCGCCCTCGCAGCAATCGCTTGGCAGCGTGACGGAGATGCAAGCGCTGATCAACGACATGAAGTCCGGCGCTGTGAACACGCTGATCATTTGGGGCACCAATCCGAACTTCACGCTACCGGTGGCTGCCGGATTTGCTGATGCCTCGAAGCGAGTGAAGCACATCGTTGCTCTGACCGACCGTGTGGATGAGACGGCGTATCTTGCGGACTACGTCCTGCCGACTCTTCATCCGCTGGAGAGTTGGAGCGATGCGGAACCGGTCTCGGGGATGCTGAGTTTGCAGCAGCCTGCAATTCTGCCGCTTTATGATAATCGCAGCGGCGAACAGTCTTTGCTTTCCTTTGCGCAGACGGCCAAGGCGGGTGCGCTTGGCGCGTTTGTTGGCGATTGGCGGCAATACATGATGGCCGCATGGGAACAGCGAGTCTATGCAGGCGGAGGATTTGAGGCTCCGTTCGCGTTGTTTTGGAACGGCGTGCTCCGTGACGGCGTCCTGAATCGAACAACGGAGAAAACACAGGGTCCGCGCGAGTTCCGGGTCGATGCGTTAAACGGGCTTAGCTTTCCGACGGTAGACCGGAATAATCTTGAACTCTATATCTATCCGTCGCCGAACCTTGGCGACGGGCGCGACGCGAATAATGCCTGGCTGCTGGAATTGCCCGATCCGGTTTCAAAGCTCTCGTGGACGAATTGCGCAAGCATTTCGGAAGCGACGGCGACCAAGCTCGGAGTGAAGTCAGGCGATCTCGTATTGGTGGAAGCGGGCGGCGAAGCCATCGAGTTGCCGGTGAACGTGCAGGTCGGTGATGCCGATGGAGTGGTGAGCGTGCAATCCGGTTGGGGACGGCGGCATGCGGGTCGTGTCGCGGAACACACGGGCGGGGATGCGTTCAAGTTACGGCAGTTCAAGGGTGGAGCCCTGTTATCATCCGGCATTGTGTGCAGCGTCAAGCCCACGGGCGAGTCTGTGCGGATGCCAAACACGCAAGGGCACAACTACATTGAAGGCCGTCACATTGTCTACGAGACCACGTTCGATGAGTATCTTAAGGATCCAAAATCGGGCCAGCACGGTCACCATGAAACCGGGAGTTTGTGGGGGGAAGGCTACAAGTATGAGGGTTACCGCTGGGGGATGGCGATCGACCTATCATCCTGCATTGGCTGCAATGCCTGTGTGATTGCCTGCTCGGTTGAAAATAATATTCCGGTGGTGGGGAGAACTCAGATTGTCAAAGGCCGCGAAATGCACTGGATTCGCATTGACCGATACTACTCGGGAGACCGCGCGAATCCCGAAGTGACATTTCAGCCGATGCTCTGCCAGCAGTGTGAAAATGCGCCGTGCGAGACCGTGTGCCCCGTGCTTGCCACCGTGCATGATGACGAAGGCATCAATCAGCAGGTTTACAATCGCTGTGTGGGCACAAGGTATTGCTCGAATAACTGCCCGTACAAAGTGCGTCGCTTCAATTGGCACGAATATACGTTCCAGGCCTACGATGAGCGTCCGCTTGAGTTGGCATTGAATCCCGATGTGACCGTCCGCGAAAAAGGCGTGATGGAGAAATGCACGTTCTGCCATCAGCGAGTTCGCGAGGGCAAGGGCAAGGCCAAGCAAATGAACCGGAAGGTCATTGACTCCGACATCTTGACGGCCTGTCAGCAGACCTGCCCGACCGGAGCGATAACCTTTGGAGACATGAACAACCCTGAGAGTGCGGTCTCGGTGGCGAGGCAGGACCCGCGCGGATTTCTGGTTCTGGAAGAGTTGAATGTGCGACCGTCGATTACGTATTATACGAAGTTGCGGCATCGCGCGCAGAGGCCAGGCGAAGGTTTGGACCACGGCCATGACGGCTACACAAAAACTCCCAAGGCCCACGCATGAGCACGGTCACGTCGCAGCCGATACCGGCAAATCGGGACAAAGACGGCATTCTCCCTCCCGCTGAGCTGGTTTCGCGGGACGTCCGTCTGGGTGACGTTACCGCGGATGTTGTACGGCCAACGGAGACGATGCCCGGCATGGTCTGGTGGGGTGCGTTCACCGTGGCCGCGACAATGCTCGGCATCGGTGTCCTCACGATCTATAAATTGCTTCGCGACGGTCAGGGAATTTTCGGCATCAGCCATCCGGTCGGATGGGCGTTTGACATCACCAACTTCGTGTTCTGGATCGGTATCGGTCATGCGGGGACGTTGATTTCCGCCATCTTGTTCCTCTTGCGGCAGTATTGGCGCACGGCGATCAATCGATCTGCGGAGGCGATGACGATTTTTGCGGTGATGACGGCGGGCATTTTCCCGTTGTTGCACACGGGGCGTCAGTGGGTTACTTTCTGGCTGTTTCCGTATCCCAACGAGCGGCTGATCTGGGTGAATTTCCGCTCGCCGCTGGTGTGGGACGTTTTCGCGGTGAGCACGTATTTGACAATTTCATTGCTATTCTGGTATCAGGGTCTGGTACCGGATTTCGCTACGATGCGGGACCGCTCGAAGAATTTCCTGCGAAAGAAGATTTACGGGATTCTCTCGCTGGGCTGGACGGGATCGATGCGGGCATGGAATCACTACGAAAAGGCGTATCTCGTGTTCGCGGGACTGTCGACGCCGCTCGTCTTGTCCGTGCACTCGATTGTGTCGTTCGATTTCGCGGTTTCGCTGTTGCCGGGCTGGCATACGACGATCTTCCCGCCCTACTTCGTAGCCGGGGCGATTTTCTCCGGGTTTGCGATGGTGGTGACGCTGACGGTGATCATGCGCAAGGTGTTCAAGCTGGAGCATTTGATCACGATCCGCCACATGGAACTGATGAACATGATCATCATGGCCACGGGTTTGATGGTCGGTTATGCCTATATGACGGAGATATTCACGGCC
>CAZGVT010000066.1:5124-10381 GCA_964529255.1 uncultured Alphaproteobacteria bacterium
GCCTGGTACAGCGAGAATCCGTATGAGCGGTTTACGTTCTATAACCGCGCATTCGGTACGTACTCGTGGGCCTTTTGGATCATGATGAGCTGCAACGCCTTCATTCCGCAGATCTTCTGGATCAAGCGCGCACGCCGCTCAATCGTAGTGATGTTCATTGTTTCGCTGTTCGTGAATGTGGGCATGTGGTTTGAGCGGTTCAACATTATCGTCACCTCGCTGCACCGCGACTTCCTGCCCTCGAACTGGGAGACTTACCGTCCCACGATTTGGGATTTCGGCTGGACCATCGGAGCTTTCGGATTGTTCTTTACTCTGTTTCTGCTCTTCTGCCGCGTGGCGCCGACGATTGCCATGGCGGAAATGAAATACACGCTGCCGAATCCGACGGGGAAGGAAAAACATGGCCTGAAGGAATGGGAGGCGTTGGGCAATGCTTAAGCGCCACCATCGCTGGCTGGTCGGTGTATTCAGCCATCCGCATGACGTTGTGGACGTGGCATCCAAAGCGCGGCATGATCGCGGCTGGAAGCACTTGGATATCATGACTCCGTACCCGCTTCACAATGTTGAGCACGCTCTGGGTTTGAAACAATCCTGGGTGCCGTGGGTAACGGTTGTGATGGGGCTCTCCGGCGCGAGTTTGGGATTTTTGTTTGCGTCGTGGACCTCGGCGGTTTCCTGGCCGTTGAATGTCGGAGGCAAGCCGCTGATCTCCTGGCCGGCGTTTATTCCTGTGGTGTTTGAGTGTGGCATTTTGATCGGCGGCATCAGCACGTTCGTCGCGCTCTGGTATGCATGCAACATGCCGACGACCAAGCCGCGAGTGTTTGACGAGCGCTTCACTGACGACAAGTTCGGACTTGTCATTCCGGTAGAGTCGGGGATGAGCGAGGAGGCGGTGCGCGACTTTTTGAAGTCGCACGGGGCGGAGGAGGTCAATGCTTATGAAGATTGATCTCGTTCGCGTAGCGGCGCTGCTTCTTTTGTTGGTCACGGGTCTGGTCACACTGACCTCTTGCAAGTCGCGCAGTTTTTCGGAAGTGGAATATATGCCCGACATGTACCGGCAGATTTCGTTGCGCGCTCAGGAGTATGATTCGAGCGCGCCGGGCGGTGTGGGGATGCGGATGCCGCCGCCGTTTACGGTGGCGCGCGGATTTGAGCCGTATCCATATGGATTTGCGGACAGTTTGCTGGCGGACCATATGCAGAATCCGCTGGAATCCACAGCCGAGGTGCTGGAGACCGGCCGTAAGTACTACAACAACTATTGTATCGTTTGTCATGGTGCGCGCGGTGACGGGTTGGGTTACATCGTTCCCAAGTTTACGATGCCGCCGAGTCTGTATAGTGATAAGCTGCTGGCCTGGAAGGACGGCCGGATTTATCAAACCGTGACGCTTGGCCAGGGACTGATGTCAAGTTATGCTTCGCAACTGCTGCCGCATCAGCGCTGGGCCGTGATCCACTATATTCGCGCATTGCAGAAGGCGGCGCGACCGACTGAAGCGGATCTCGCTGCGGCCAAGCGGAGTACATTTACGCTGGAGTCTGATCTTCCGGACACGTCAAAGCAGGACTTGTGGCCGAAGAAATAATTTGCTGAGAAAATGCATCACGCCGTAGTCACCGAAGTCACCAATCCCGGACCCGTTTCTCTCGCATCGAAATGGCGCATGCTGTTTGTTACCTTCGCAGTCGTTGGCGCGGCGTCGTTTGCGGGTGGGCTTTCGGTGGATGCGGCGCGCGCGTGGCATGTCTACTTGTACAGCCACTACATGTTCCTCTGCTTCGCACTGTTTGGGCTGTTCTTCACCGCGCTGAATCAGGCTGTGAATGCCAAGTGGTCGATCGCGGTGAGAAGAGTTGCGGAGGGATTTACGGCATACCTTCCCGTGGCGGCGCTGACTTTTGTGGGTCTGGCTTTCGGGACCGGGCACCTGTACGACTGGGCGCGGGAAGGCGTCATTCTCGGCGATCCCGCCAAGTACGTGTGGCTGAGTTCGCAGTGGTTCATCATTCGCGGAATCGTATTTTTTGCGGTGTGGGGTCTCTTCGCGTGGAAGCTGGTGGGTTACTCGCTGAAGCAGGACACGACGGGGGATCCGAGACTTTCGCGCAAAGCGATCAATCTTTCTGTTGTTTTCTTCCCGCTGTTTGCTGGCACGTTTACGGTAGCCGCGTTTGACACGGTGATGAGCCTCGAGCACAAGTTCTTTTCGACCATGTTCGGAGTGTACTGCTTTGCGGGCATGTTCCAGAGCGGGCTGGCTCTGCTGGCAATTCTGTTTGTTCGCCTGAAGCAGCCGGGCCGGCAGTTGCATGCGATCGCGACGAGTTCGCATGTCAAGGATCTGGGAGGATTGCTGTTCGCGTTCACGGTTTTCATGACCTATATCGGCTTTTCCCAGTATATGCTGATATGGTACGCCAACATGCCGGAAGAGACTTTCTGGTACATGAATCGTCAGCAGAACGGCTGGGTCTATCTCTTCGTGCTGCTGCCGCTGTTCAAGTTTGCGATTCCGTTCTTCGGACTGCTGTCTCAGGCGATGAAGAAGAATGAGAAGTGGCTGACGTTTGTCTGCTGGATGGTGATTATCGGACAGTTCCTCGACCTGTATTGGCTGGTCATGCCGACTTACAGTGAGAGTCTGGTTCCGCTTGGCTGGATGGAGATAGGAATCTGGCTCGGTTTTGCCGGACTTTTTGGTTTAGCGGTGTCGCGATTTTATGCGAAGTACTCGATACTGGCGTGGCGCGATCCGCGCGTGCTTGAGAGTGCGAACTGGAGATTCTGGGAGTGAACGGCAAGCATTCAGGCGGAGGCCCGTTTCTTTACGCTCCCGTGATTATCCTGGGGCTGTTCGTGCTGTATTTCGTCTTCGCCTACAATTACGAAGAGGGAATTCACACCGGACAGACCACACCTCAACCCGCTGAGGGACGAAAGTCGGCGAAACCCGCCATAGACTTGCGCGCACTTGCAAAGGACGGTGGGCTCTCGGCGCGGGGCAAGACTTTGTTCATGACGAACTGCGCGAGCTGCCACGGCGCAACCGGTCACGGCGATGGGGACCGCGCAGCGAGTTTGAATCCGAAACCGCGCAATTACACGACGGAGAAATTCAAGTTCGGGGATGATATTTACTCGGTCTATCAGACGTTGCTGAAGGGGTCCCCGGGCACCTCCATGCCGTCATTCGCGCTGCTGCCTCCGGAGGACGTGATGGCGATGGCGCACTATGTTAGATCCATTGTGCCTGCGCCTGCGGCGACGACGGATGAAATCGTGAATCAGTTTCCGGCGGTCGAAGCGGGAGCGACGACAAGTTCGACGCCCGCGGCGGCAGTTGTGTCCTTGCCGGGGGATACTCTTCCGAGAGTGCCGATCCAGTTTGCCATGCAACAGCTTGCCAAGCCGCCAACGGCTGTGAGTGCTTCGAATCGCGCGGCGGATGTGGGATCCGCGGGGGCGGGTATTTACACGAATCGTTGCGCAGGATGCCACGGAGTTTCAGGTGAGGGCGCGCAGTGGAAGGTTTTGAGCGTCAGTCCCTATCGCTATGGAACGACATTGCCGTTAGGTCAGCCTGGAGCCGCGTGGCTGGATGATCGCAAGCTCTTCGGTGAAATCGTGACACACGGACTGCCGGGTGACGTGATGCCCGGCTGCGGCGGTCTGACCACTGTTGAAATGGATGAACTGTATGCTCATGTGCGCGGTTTATCTGCGTCGAATAGATAAAGCATCGGTGTAAATGAAGCCTTCTTTACGCAGATTATTTATTGGCATGGGGCTGGTGGCTGCCGGCGCCGCCTTTGCGGCGGGAGATCCGATCACGAGTTGGTTGAATCATCCGGCCACTCCGCTTGCCCACGAGGTGCGAGACAATTTCTGGATTACGGTTGCGCTCGTGATGCCGTTTTTGGTGCTTCCGCAGATCTTACTTGCCTATTCCATTTGGAAGTTCCGGGAAACTCGCGGTCATAAACCGGCGACTTTTCACGACAATCTGAAGCTGGAAATCATCTGGACTCTGGTACCGGCGATCACGCTCGTGTTGATCGCCATTCCGGCGTTTCGAACGCTGAAGAAGTTCGATGTTCCCCCGAAGAGCGACATGGTCGTTGAGGTGATCGGTCACCAATTCTTCTGGGAGTATCGCTATCCAAAATACAATCTGGGCATTGCCAATGAACCTCTTGTCGTACCTGCGGACAAAGTTGTGACGCTGAACCTCACGAGCGTGGATGTGATTCACTCGTGGTGGGTGCCGTCGTTTGGCGTCAAGCAGGATGCCAATCCCGGGCGGATTACGAACACCTGGTTCAAGGCGGACAAGGGCAAATATAAGGGTCAGTGCGCCGAATTGTGCGGAGCATTGCATGGCGAAATGTATATCGACGTGACCGTGCTTTCCGAGCCGGAATTCGAGGCCTGGATTCAGGCAAAGATGGCGACGGCGGTAGACACCATGGCGAAACCGTCCGCACAGCCATCGGACACGACAAACAGGGGTGGCGCATGAGCGGCGCGCATACGGAAAAGAAGTCCATTATTCTGAGATATCTCAGTTCGACCGACCATAAGGAGATCGGCATTGCCTATCTCTGGTTCTCGCTGCTGATGGCAGTCTTCGGCGGCGGCATGGCCGGGCTGGTGCGGTTGCAGCTATCGTCGGCGAATGCGAAGTTCTTGAGTCCGGAGTTTTACAATCAGATGGTGTCGATGCATGCGACCCTGATGATTTTCTTTGTTATCATACCGGCTTTTACGGGATTCGGCAATTATTTTGTTCCGCTTCTGGTGGGTGCCCGGGATATGGCCTTTCCCAAGCTGAATGCGTTCTCGCTTTGGTTGCTCGTGCCGGCCGCGATTCTGGGATTTTCAGGGTTCTTTGTACAGGGCGGAGCGATGGCTGCGGGTTGGACAGGTTATCAACCGTTGGCTTCGAAGCAGTTTTCCGGCGGGCCGGGTGTTGATCTTTGGATTCTCACTGTCCACGTGATCGGACTTTCGTCGATACTCGGCGCGATAAATTTCATTGTGACGATTCTGAACATGCGAGCGCCGGGCATGTCGATGATGAAGATGCCGCTCTTTGTCTGGTCATGGCTTACCAATGCGTCGATGATTCTCGTGGCGACTCCCGTGTTGGCGGGTGCGATCACGATGGCGCTGCTGGATCGTCACTTTGGGACGGGATTTTTCCGGCCGTCCGAAGGCGGAGATCCGCTGCTGTATCAACAT
>CAZGVT010000066.1:10391-10991 GCA_964529255.1 uncultured Alphaproteobacteria bacterium
TTGTTCTGGTTTTACTCGCATCCTGCGGTCTATATTATGATTCTCCCGGGATTCGGTGCGGTGAGTCATATCATTGCGGGATTCTCGAAGAAGAGAGTGTTCGGCTATCACGGCATGGTGTACGCGATTGCGGGCATTGGCATTATCGGATTCATGGTCTGGGCGCACCACATGTTTACCGCCGGAATGGCGCCGTGGGTGCGCGCCGCGTTTTCGTTTATGACGATGCTCATCGCGATACCGACGGGAGTGAAGATTTTTTCATGGATCGCGACCATGTGGGGCGGCGCGTTGCGGTTTACGGTCGCGATGAAATTCGCAATCGGCATGGTCTCGCTGTTCGTGATCGGCGGGATCAGCGGTGTGTTGCTGGCAAATGTTCCGATTGACATTCAGGTGCACGACTCCTATTTCGTTGTCGCCCACCTTCACTATGTGCTTTTCGGTGGATCGATGATGGCGTTGATGGCGATGGCGTATTTCTGGTTTCCGAAAATGTCGGGGCGTAAGCTGTCGGAGCGTCTCGGTAACATTCAGTTCTGGCTCTTCTTCATCGGCATGAACGTCGTATTCCTGCCGATGCACTGGCTCGGCCTGCTG
>CAZGVT010000066.1:11001-12375 GCA_964529255.1 uncultured Alphaproteobacteria bacterium
GCGTTTACACCTACCGCCCGGAGTTCGAGCAATGGAACGGCATAGTTTCTTACGGTTATCTCTTTCTGCTCGCCGGTGGGCTGTTGTTCATCTACAATATCTTCCGCTCACTTCGCGCCGGTGAAAAATCCGAGGACGACACCTGGGCGATCAATGATATTCAGCAGACACTCGACTGGGCAACATCCAGTCCGCCGCCCAAGGAAAACTTCAAGCGCATCCCGGTAATTTCGTGATGGGTTCCGCGGCATCTGCAACCGGACATAGGGAGGCTTCAAGCGAAGCCTCTATTACGTCTGTTCAGTCATCGGCGCGGCGTGTAGCCTCCTGGCTGATCCTGCTCTCTTCGCTGGTTTCGCTGTTGATATTGTGGGGTGGAATTGTCCGCTTGAGTGGATCCGGGCTGTCGATTCCGGATTGGCCGCTGATCAACGGTAGTCTGCTGCCTCCGTTTTCGGAGGAGGGGTGGGAGGCCGTCTATCAGGACTACGCGGTCCGCTATCCGGCGATGGTTGAGAATCTCGCCGTCGGTCAGTTTGAGCGCATGTTTGCCATTGAGTATCTTCATCGATTTCTGGCTGCGCTCGTGGGCCTTGTATTCCTCGCGATATTTGTGCGCGCACGCCGGACCGCTCAGGTTTGGTCAAGAATTCGTCCGCACTTGATTGGCGGTGCGACCTTGTTGGTGTTGCAGGCGACATTAGGCGGCATTGTGGTGAAATATGATCTGAAGGCGATTGCCGTTGCCTCGCATCTTGGATTGGCATTTCTCTATTTTGGACTATTGGTTTGGACCGCATTGACGTTGCTACGCGAGGAGCGGGCAGAGGCCACCCGATCTCGCGCACTTGCGCTGGTGGCTGGAGGCACAGTATTGCTGCAGATCATCAGTGGAGGATTGGTTGCGGGGACCAGTGCAGGGATGCTGTTGAATACTTGGCCGCTCATGGGCTCGTATTGGATTCCTCCGCTTCATCTCCTGTGGGCGGACTGGTATGCTCCGGGCATCATGAATTTGTTCGAGAATCAGATCTTGATTCAATTTGTGCATCGCTGGCTGGCCTTCGTCGCGGCGGGACTGGTGATCGCCATGATTGCCAGATCGGTATCGCTGGAATTGAACTCGCGTGCGCGAATTGCACTGCGCGCCACCGCTTCGGTGTTGGTGCTGCAGATCCTGCTTGGCATCGGAAATATCCTGTTGAAGGTGCCGTTCTGGATGGCATTTGCGCACCTCGCTACCGGACTGTTGCTATTCTCCCTGCTGGTGGTGATTGCTCACGAGATTCGCTATGCGCGTGTTTAGCCGCTGGCGGGATTTTCTCGCGCTAAGCAAGCCGACGATCCTCATATTGGTTCTGTTGACCGGAGTGG
>CAZGVT010000067.1:0-12287 GCA_964529255.1 uncultured Alphaproteobacteria bacterium
CGACAGACTGTGCTGTCATTCTGGACACCGCGAAGCGGGCGTCCAGAACCTCTCAAGTCTTTGCAGTCAGGCAGAGAGATCCCGGACATTCGCCCTGCGAAGACTTGCGCGAAGTCCGGGACGACAGAAAGCGCCCTTGAGGAGGATCGTATGAGACTTCTTGTTGTCCTAATCGCGATACTGTCTGTCAGTAGCTTATCCATGGCCCAGACGGACTGCAGCGAATCGCAAACATTTTGTGACACCGGTTGCAGCAATGATCCGGAATGCCAGCCGACCGGTTTTGCCGGCTGCACGTCCACTGCCTTCACGCCTGCTTGCACGGGCAATTACATCATCCAGGCCTGGACAGTTTGTGAGGGCGATATCAATTGCGATCACTGTCGGGCCTCTGTGGTCGTCGAGGACGGCACGACAGTGATCAAGAGCTGTGCAACCAAGGATTGCAAAGACGGAGTAGGCCACTGTTGCGAAAATTGCGGCAGCGTGTCGCTCACGGCTAATCACACCTATGGGGTTTCCGTTTGCCTGAGTCTCTGCCCGCCGACCGAGATGAATTGTGATGCCTGCACTGAAGGAAATTGTCAGGCTTGTGCCTGCCTCAGGTTGGGAGCTTGGCCGTCTCCGTGCTGCGTCAATGAATAAGTTGAATTGCTGCTTATCTCTGCTGGTCGCGGCAGGTGTTGCCCTGGGTGAAACGTTTCGCGTGCCGTCAGAACTGCCGACGATTCAAGCCGCGCTGGACACGATCAGCGACGGCGACACGATTCTTGTCGCGCCCGGCCTGTACGCGGAGGCGCTCTACGCTCCCGCGCTGTGGCTTGTGCTGAAAGGTGAAATCGCCGATTCAACCGAAGATTTGCGTCCGATCATTGATCCGGCTTCGTTGCCGGGGTCGGATACTCTGTCCTGTTTACGGTTGCCCGAGCTTGCCCGCGCGGTGATAGAGGACTTTGTCTTCAAGAATGGTGCGGAGATGTATCCTCATCTGACAGCGGGCGGTATCTGGTCAAGAGCACTCTCAGTTACGCTTCGACGCTGCCTCTTTGATTCAACTCATCGCAGCCTGCATCAGCAGTGTTGTCCCGATCAAGAGGGAATCGTGGACAGCTTGGTCGATTGTGTGTTTCGTAACACGTCACTCCACGCCGTGAACGCACTGGACTATCCTGTGATTGCAACCAACTGCGACTTTCAGTCCGGTACAGGTACTCAGTTTGTTCTGGCGGGCGACGGATCAAAATTCCATTCGTGCCGGTTTGCGGGCGGGCCGCAGATAAGCTGTCTGACGCTTAACGGCGACAGAATGGACGTGTGGAATTGCACTTTTGGCCCTTCGCCGATTTGGAGCACGGCCAAGCTGGACATGGCGCAAGGACTCGGCAATGTGTACATCCGCGACAATGTTTTTATCGGCAATACGACAGGCGTTGCAGCGATCCGGGCGAGAGGTTCGATCCGGAGTTCATTCCTCATCGAACACAACAGCTTCATTGACCACCTTTCCGGCGCAGCGGGCGGAGCGATCTTTGTCGGCGGAGATACTTTTATCCCGGACCGCGGCGGGACGATTCGAGATAACGTCTTCCTGAATTGCTTCGCAAGCGGCTCGGGTGCAAATGCCATATATGGCAATGCGGATATTTATGTTTACGACAATCTCATCCGGGAAACCACGGGCGATCCCTACGGAAATCCGGCGATTCGAATTCTCAATGGATCTCACTCCCAAATCAATGCCAACCAGTTCCTGAATACCGGGTTCGCGCTGCAGAGCAATGCGGACACGTTGAATGCGACGCAGAACTGGTGGGGTCATAGCAGCGGACCGTATCATGCCGGGATGAATCCCACCGGACTCGGAGATACGGTGGTCGGCAATGCTGATTTCGATCCGTGGCTCGCCGATACTCTCGGTGCAGAGCCTGCGCACTCGCCGGTGCCGCTTCAATTCCAGCTTTCTGTCTTTCCCAATCCGTTCAACTCCAACGCGAGACTCGTGCTGACGGGTCCCGCCGGTCTCTATAGCGTCGATCTTTACAATCTGCTCGGGCAGCACGTCATGGCAGTGTGGCAGGGCTCGGTTGCGGAAAGGGAGACGATCTCCTTTGACGGTTCCGGGCTGAGCACCGGATTGTACTTGCTGTACGTACGGAAAGTTCTTGAAAATCGCAGCGTGGCGATTGAGAAGGTCGTGCTGTTGAAGTAGTCCTGGTGCATAGATGATCGGCAAAAGTCAGAGATCGAAACGTCGCATGGCACCCGCCCCGTGACACACTTGAAATTGGACTGAATGAGTCGGATTATGCCATTCACTTGCACAGTCGGGCAGTCGCTACGGATGATATGAAGCCGACGGACTATTGACTCTCCCTCCGTGCGTCGTTATATTGACTGCATGAGATGTCTAATACTCCTTCTCCTCTGGGTCTGTGTAATTTGCGCCGCCGCGCCGGCTATTGAGCCGCCGCTGTCAAAGTCGCCCATCGCACGCAATCTGCGCCATCGCACCACCCTCGATGATACCACCACCGTGCTGTTGGTCCGCGCGGCCGGCGGCGGCATCATCCTCGACTGGTTCCCTCTCCCCGATATCCACTTCTGGGCCGTCACGGCCAGCTCCACCCCCGACTTCTCCACCGTCGACACGCTCGCCATGACCTCGGGCACGGAGTACATTGACATGAGCCCGCTGCAAACCCGGCGTTTTTATCGAGTGGACGGCGTGGACATGCCGCCACCGCCGGACAGCGTGATCGCCATTGAAACGTTCGAGGACGGCGTGCCCGGCCTGCAGAGCATTCCGGGAGAAGACGACGATCCGCTCGATTACGAGGTGAGTTCCGACGACTCGTATCAGGGCGACTACTGCCTGAGACTCTTCGGCGATACGTGGAAGCGTGAAACCGTAAGCGTGACGAGACTGGACACCCATTCGGTCTGGGAAGTCGCGATGAAACTTGTGGAGCGCAGCGAACTCATGGCGTTCGGCGTGGCGGACTCGGCCAATTACCTGTACTACGTAATCTGGGGAACGGAGGCGCCGCAATCGCTGCAGTGGAACACCGTGTACGAAGGCTGGTTCGATACGTCGGAGTGGGTTTCGATCCGTTTCCCGCTGGGCGAAGACTGGCTGGGCCGCTTCGGTTATCTGCCGCGTATTCTGGAATTGCGCTATGTGAACGACAACGACAACACTAATCCGCCCGGAGAAGTGCGCTTCGACGAGATTCGCGACGTCACACTTGCGCTCTCCGATCCGCCGGTCGCCGCCTTCACGTATTCGGTTGTCAGTCAAACGAACGACAGTCTGCGCATCGCGTTTCATTCCATGTCCTACGATCTGGACAGTCAATGGCTGGTGCACGCGTGGGATTTCGGCGATGGACAGCGCACGAGTATTGCCAGTCCCGAGCATACGTTCCCCGCGCATGGCCGCTATCCGGTGACGCTGGCCGTGACCGACGACAGCGCAAACACGAGCTGGAAGACTGTGGCCATAGTGGATTCACCGTTCTCGCAAACGCGCGAACTGACCATGGCCTTTACCGGGGACGCGATGATCGGACGCGGCTTCGACAACAACGACGGGATCATCGAGACCTACGGCGTCGACACGCTTTTCAGCGCCACCCGGCCGCTGCTGGAACCGCTCGACCTGGCGAGTGTCAATCTCGAGTGCGCGCTGACCAATGCCACCGAGCACCATCCCACAAAGGCGATCTGGTTCAAGGGTCGGCCTTCAAGCGTTTCGGGGATCGTGAATGCGGGGATTGATTTCGTCTGCCTAGCCAACAATCATATTCTGGACTACATGTCGGAAGGTCTGGTGGAGACCATTCAGATCATGGACAGCGTTGGCGTGGTGCATGGCGGCGCCGGGCTCAACGACTTGTCCGCGCGCCGCGTGAAGTTTCTGTCCGCGAACGGACTCTCGCTGGCGATGCTATCGTTCTCCGATCGCACGGGCTCCTACAATAATGTGCAGCCGTTCCTCGATGCAGGGCGGTCTCGGGCGGGCTTCGCCATGTGGAATCGTACGGCGATTGAGAGCACGATACCCGAAGCATCCACCCTGGCGGATTTTGTCGTGCTTAACGTACACTCCGGCAGTGAGTATCAACTGCAGCCGCAACTGTCATTGCCGCCCGGATTCGATCCGTGGGATCCGGAGGTCATCATCTTCGAGTTGATTCCCGACACGACCGAGCGTGTGCTGCGTCAATATGCCATTGACATGGGTGCGGATCTGGTGGTTACGCATCATCCGCACGTCATGCAGGGTTTTGAAGTCTACAACGGCAAGCTGATTGCGCACAGTATGGGCAATTTTGTGTTCGACATGAGCTATTTCGAAACGCAGCCGTCGGTGATTCTGCACACGCATTTCTCCGACGGTGTGGGCGTCGATCAGGCGACCGTGCATCCGATCTATCTGGATCATTGGATTCCCCGTCCGGCAACCGGCGGATTGGGTCAGGCGATTCTCGACTACGAAGCCAATATGTCACGCCTGCTGAATACCTGGCTGGTTCGCAATCCGGGTGAAGACACGGCGCGGATTATCTGGGACACGACGCAGACGGTCACCACTTCACAGGAGTTCGTGGATACGTTGTCACTCTTCGAGGATGACGGCGAGTGGATTTCGCATCCGTGGAAAATGCGCGGCGACGGTTATGCCGTTTCAGTCGAAGTGCTTTCGCCCGGCGGGCTCGAAGTGCGCTATGGACGAGACATCCTGTGGTTCGGCAGCATGGAGAATGAAGGCGCAAACCAGTGGCTGCTGAACAGCGGTGACGAGGGTTACAGTACTGCCGAGTTCCACTCCGGCGCGCGCAGCATCCGGTTGCGACGCAATCCGAATCCGCAAAACGTCGTCACGAATATCGAGAATCGCGCACCGATGACCACGCAGTCGACTTACAGCGTCGCCGGCTGGATCAAGACGCTGGATGCGGTGGACGCGGTTTATCAGATTCAGTACTGGACGCAGCGCGGCGGCGGCACGCAGCTCGCACAAGTGGACATCGGCGCGCCGCTGTCGGGGACGCAGGATTGGACGCTGATCAGCGAGAACATCAACGTTCCGGCGACGACGTTGTTTTATGTGCTGCGCATGTCGCTGACCGGTCCGCAGAGCGGCACCGCGTATGCCTGGTTCGATGACGTGGCCGTCGTCGAGTGGAAGCCGTGGGAAGCAAGCTCCGCGGAAATTCCCTTCCCGTCCGATAACACGTATCTTCAAGTGCGGGCAAGCTCAGCCATAACGACGGCCATCGTGCGCTACGTGAGGGAGTGGGTGCTGTAAGAAACACTGAATGATGAAAGACCGAACCGGCCGATTCGCTCTAGGCTGTTGACAAAGTGTCATAGCCGTGTCGGCTGCTTGCAGCCGACCGAACGTTGACAAAGTGTCATAGCCGTGTTGGCTGCTTGCAGCCGACCGAACAATGAGACTCCCTAAGCAGTCGACAGCACTTCTGAGATAATATGAGAGTCGGACTCCTCACTCTAAAACAAACCCCGCCAGAAATGACGGGGTTTGTCAGCAATCCGAGCGAACCGGCCGGTTCGCTCTTTTGTCTGTTCAGTACACCACGACTTATCATAATAGGCTGCCTCTGGCAGCCTGTAGTAGTACAGCGGACTACCACGCGGGGTTGTCCCCACCAGCGTACGTCCTTTACTTCACGAGTACCATCTTCACCGATGCGGTGCGCAAGTTCGTTTCCACGTCATCGGCGGCAGCAAAGTAGACTCCCGATGCAAGATCCTGCGCATTGACGGTAATCTCGCGGCTGATCACCACTCCCCCCCGCCACACCTCCTGCACAAGCTGACCGGTAATCGAATACAATTTCACCGAATAGGTTCCCGGTTTTTCCACTGAAAGCGACAGCCTTGCCGTGGAATTAAACGGATTCGGATAGCTGATCAATTCGGTCTTTCGCGGTATCCACGCCGGCGGTTCGCCCGTGTCGTCAATCAGCGAATCCGTGAGCCAGGGAACGAACAACACGCTGTCACCGACCGTGTCCCCCAACCCATCCGGATTCAACACCGGATGATATGGCCCCGACGGATGCCCCCAGTAGTTGTCGCGGAAATCGGCGATGGTGCTCCGAACGATTTCATCGTACGCCACAACGACAGGGTAGTTTTGCCTAAAGATATTCTGCCGTGCAGTCACCGGGACGGCGCCGGAATGCAATATAATACCATCAACCGGCCACGAGGTTGAAGCACTGCATGATTCAAAAAGATTGTATTCGAAGATCACCGGTCGGGGGTCGTTCAATCCGCCTTGTCCCACAGTTACCGCTCCCGAACTATTCCCCCGGTTGTCACGGAATAAATTGTTCGTAATCGTGCCGCCAAATCCTGATAGTTGAATGCAAGCCGTTGAAGGACCATTTGCAAGTGCCACATTATGCTCGAATATGTTTCCTTCTATGATGGCATTGTACTGGTTTTGTCCGCGGTTGAGCAATATGCGCGAGATGTCATCTACAAGATTACCACGAAAAGCGTTGTCCCGCAATACGATTTCATCGTGCTCAATCCACATGATCGTGGAAAATTCAGCCTGGCCATAATTATCTTCAAAGTAATTACCTTCGATAACGGGATTTCGGCCGTAGAAGGTCAACACTGCGTGGCCACCCCCGACCAAACCCCGAAATGTGTTGTTCCGGATTTCAACTTCAGCGCCCTCTTCCACCAGCAGTCCAGGAAACTGAAGGTCGGACACTCTCGGATTCGCACCAAAGAAATTGCCCTCCATAATTACCGGCCCGTCCAACACGTTATAGCCGATCCGAACACTTGTCCGATTATAGATATTGTCGAATACCATGTTGCCGACAAATCTTGTCCCCGAATCGCGGAAGTATGCCGCCGGAGTGACGTTTGAGTAGTTGCCCGTTATCCTATTCGAACGGATCCACGGACTGCAGCCGTCCACGAAGATTGCTGCGGAGTGGCGTCCGCCCGTCTCCAATATGCCATGTCCTCCTGTCAGCGTAAACCCAGTCAAGGACGATGAATCTGCCGATTCTGAAAGGAATAGTACCAGTGTCGCCGTATCTTCCTCCGCGAACGATGAACCATCGATAGTGGTTTCGATGATGTCTGCCGTGTCTTCACTCAACACAAAACGACTCATGACATGGATTCGGTGAGCAGGAAATCGCAACTGCTCGCTGTACACGCCACGCGATACAAGAACTGTATCATCCGTTTGGCTCGTCGCGATCGCCGACGTTATCGTCGGAAAATCCTCGGGCACAAGCAACACACTTGCTACGGCCACGGACCATGCACAACATATTTGCGACAATAGGGTGAGCCCAACCACTCGCCCTATAGATCGCTTCTTTGGGATTGGCCTATTCACACGCTACTCGTCGACGCGAATTACTTGTGAGCTAGCATCGGTGGCACCGACCGGGCTCTGAGCAGAGTACTGATTCTGACCGCCATCCTGAATAATGGAAGCCTCCACGGCCCATTGCCCATTTGTGGTCACGGTGTGCGGTCCAGTGTACTTGTTTCCGCCACAGAACGCATCGGCGAAATACTCTGTTGTGGTGTTCGTCAACTTCAACCGCGCGCGTGACGTGTACCAAAATGCTCCTGATAGGCAACTTGGCGTCCCGGACCACACTGGAGAGCACTCTGTCAAATAGGCTGTAGTGCTTCCGGGGGTAAACGTGGTTTCGCCATTATCGTGATGACTTCCATCCCACGTCGTGCTCGCCGAATACTGCCACCCCAACGCTGCCGCCGCGCACAGCAGCAAAGCCGTGCACAGCACCAGAATCTTCATGGCCGCCTCCTTTCGGGTGAGTGAATAACCTGTTTCAAACCTCTGACCGAAGTGCGGACGTCCGCTGTTTGAGTACTCACCACAATGATAACACCGGATAACCTCAAAAGTCAATGTCCCTGACCCGGATTCCGAAAGTTGTTAGCTGCAAAAAACAAAAAGCAACTTGCGGCCGTTTCGGGGATAGAAGGGTTCGTGGCAGGCACTCAAAGCCGTAAACATGCCTCCACTTGAACAAGTGGCCCTGTGAAGAGAGCTGATCGCTTTCGAATGAGCGGTTTCCTTGAGCTGATGCAAGAGTCGAGAGCAAAGCGCGTGCGTCCGATCCGAATTGTCAGTTCGTAATGATCCGCCCGATGAACGCCGTCACGCCGCTGAGCACAACCCCCGTCATCACACCCACCGCCCAGCGGCGGAAGGATTCGAGTGATAAGATGCGCTCGCGATGGGCGGCCTGCTCGGTTTCCACAGTCTTGATGAGCCGCGTAACATCGAGTCGAAGCGTGGCGATTTCCTCAGTGAGATCAGTGAGCCGGGAGTCGATGCGGGAGAGATGACTTTTTTGGGAAGGAAACATGGGTGGGATGGGATTTTGGGATGGGGGGGGGAAGGCTGAAAGATTGAGCCGGGGAGTTCCGGGTGGGCAGCGCGCGCAAGCCCCCCCCCTGCCCCCCGTAATCGGGGGGTGAAAACCAGGGAAGTGCCAATGCTTCCTCGGCGAATCGTTCCAACTCCCACGGCTTCATAATTCAGATTTCATGCTTTCCGTGATCGGTGCGATGGCTTCGTAAACTTTGCCGTTGTAGCGAAGTTTGATGGTCTTTCGGCCTTTGATCAGTGACAACGGCTCTGCAATCTCCGCAAGAATGCCCGTGCCGGGCTGCGCACCGCGATAGACAAAACTGCCTTCAAGCACGCGATCAATACCGTCATAATAATAGTGGCATTGCTTGAGTCCGTAGAAGCCGCCCGGCTCGTGGTCGCACTCGCGAATGTCGCGCGCACAAATCGAGCAGGAGGGTTTCTCGAAAGTGAATGCGATTGAGGCCTCGGAGATGATTCCCGTATCGAGCAATACACGGAAGTCCTCGGCTCCACTGTGAGCCTTTGGCCAGAAAAAGCAGGGTACGATGTAACGATGTGCGCTGTGCTCCTCGAGTGAGCCGCCGAAGAATCTGGCCACCGGAATTCCCATGCGGTTGTGGCCGACCAAAGCAGGTGCGCCGTGAGTGAGCGCGAGCAGTTTGTCCAGATCGTGCGTGTGGAAGCAGCCGAAGTGCGCATCTACGGCATCGCCTGCCAGCCGGCAGCGGCGAACATGTATGTCGTCCTCTTTCAATTCTGCAAGCGGCGGATTCGGGAGCGAGTTGATTTGCGCGATGGGTGCGTCGTCCAGCTTGCGCGCGGAAACCGGACCGGAGAGGGTGTGAAGGATCATGAGTGGGGACTCTGTTGTGGTAGGGTTTTTGAAGCAAAATGGTGAAACATAGCGGCTTTTGTGTGTGTGTGTGTGCATTGGTTTCTTCGGGGCATGATCTGAATTCCTTGATATAATGACTGATTGTGCCTAATTTTTAGTGATTTTGGTTATCTGCGCAACGCCATCGAATGGGTAATTCTCTACTCCAGGAGTTGAGCCATGCATCGTCCAACTTTTTCCCGCGCTCCTTCCGCAGTGGGTTGCGCAAAAGTCTCATGCGTCTGCGTGTCGCTTGCGATCTGTTCCTCGACATTCGGTCAAATCAGCTCGGGTGGCACACCAGTGAGTCTCTCGTTTGGTCTCGCGTCAACGGACGTGCATACGATATCACTGCCACTACTGAACAATGACTTGCTTCGTGAACAAGCTGAACAAATCGAAACGCTTGCCGCCGCTGCCGGAGAGAGCATTCCTTACTCGTTCGCTCAAGGTCATGATGTCGCTCTGAATCTGAATAACTCCGGGCATTGGGAGACTTTGCCGAATGGATCACGGTTGTGGAGAATCCGCATTACTTCCCCGGGTGCGTATTCACTCGGCCTGCTTTATGATGACTGGTTCATCCCTGAAGGTGGAAGGGTCTTTATTTACAATGATGACCTGAGTCAGGTGATTGGCGCCCTCAACTTTCGGAATAATTGGCCGGATCGATCGAACGTCACGCCGCACATTGCCGGGGATGCCTGCACTGTCGAATACATTGAACCGGCGGCATGTCAGGGGCTAGGCAGCCTTTCCATTTACCGGGTCTGTCATGCATATCGCGCGATTTTCGACCGCCCTGATGCCATATCCGATTTCGGCGATGCGGATACCTGCACGGTCGATGTCGCCTGCTTCGACGCCCCACCTTATCTGAACTGGCGAAAGGGCGTGGTTTTGATCATCGGCGGTGGAGCGAGGATTTGCACCGGATCTTTAATCGCAAACAACCGTCGCGACAACATTCCGTACTTGCTGACCGCCAATCACTGTCTTATCAACGATCCAGCGCATTGGGTCTTCATGTTTCGCTATGAGAGTAGTTCCTGTGATTCGACGGTGGATGGTCCAACAAATTTCACGATCGCAAACGCATGGATTCGAGCCCATTCGGCCAGTAATCTCGAATCCGACTTTGCCCTCCTTGAACTATCCTTCCCCGTGCCTGATGCTTACACACCCTATTTTAATGGCTTCACTCGCTGGGACGGCATCAGTTCAACATCCACTACCATCAGCCACCCGCAAGGAGATGTAAAGAAGATTGCGCTGGAGACGGATCCATATTTCCATTCGGCGTGGCCGGGATGTCCTGCCAACTCCTATTGGCATGTGTCCGTATGGGACTCGGGCATTACCGAGCCGGGCTCTTCAGGGTGTCCCCTTTTCAATTCGTCGGGCCAGATTGTCGGCCAGCTCCGCGGAGCGAGTGGATTGCCGGTTCTCTGCGGAGTGTACAACGGAGATAGTTACTTCGGAAAACTGTCCTACTCCTGGAATAGCGGATCAGACTCGACAAGTAGACTTCGCGATTGGCTGCGACCCAATGACACGGGTCCGGATATAGTTCAGGGCCATTCGACCCTGCCTCCACAGAATGATGTTTGTCCTGGGTTTGAAGTTCACCTCCTGCCCTACCGTTCCAGTGGCACGACAATGGGCGCTGTGCGCAATTCGTTTTTCCAATGCTACTCCGGATTCGTTACTCCCGATGTCATCCATACTTTCATACCTGGTTGCTCGACTCAAGTTAATCTTACCTTGTGGGGAGCCAACTTCTTCCACCATGTCGAGGTAACGACCGGAGCGAACTGTCCGGGTACGTCAATTGTCTCGTGCGGTCCTGTGTCTGTTGCGCCTTGGGATGTGACACAGCTGCAGTTTTCTGCGACAGCGGGAATACCGTATTACATATCTGTGGCCGGCGCGACCGAAAATGATTCCGGGTCGTATCGCATAGACATCGATGGATCAGGCCATGCTCCATCTCACGATGTCTGTCCCGGCAAGTTGATCTCTGATTTACCCTTCCATGACACCGATGGGACGGTTTGTGCAAACAGTGACTATTCCACGGCCCGCGAGAATTCCAACGGACGCGACGTTGTCTATACTCTCAATGTACCCAATTGCGCTTTTGTAACGGTCGCTTGGTGCACTCTTTGGGACGAAACTTTGCATAGTACCGAAATTCGCACAGGCGGATCTTGCCCGGGCCTACTGCAGATTGCGTGCGACTATTTTGGAAACCAGGACTGCAACGGGGCGCAACCGCTGACTTTCGTTGCGCAGGCAAACACGGACTATTACATCATTATCAGCGGACCCGGCGCCGGTGCGGCAGGCCCATTCACTCTGGATGTGTCGGGTACACCCTACTCATCGCCGAATGACATTTGTCCCGCTACACCGCTTCCGCTGGGAGTGGACGTCACGGGCAATACCGCGTGTGCGACGAATGACTTCGCCAATTGCGCAGGACCCTCGAGCCCTGACGTTGTTTATTCCTACTCTTCTCCCTTTCGGCGCGAGCTGTGCGTCAGTCTGTGTGGTTCGGGTTACGACACGGCCGTCGAACTCCGCTCAGGTGGTTCATGTCCAGGAGACTCTTCGGTCGCGTGCAACGACGATAGCTGGTGCGATGCCGCGACTGACAGCGATCCTCCACAGCAAACGCTTCAAAGTCGAATGTCTTTTGTGGCCGAACCGAACACATCTTATTATGTAATTGTCTCCGGTTGGGGTACCGATTCGGGGCCGTTCAGACTGCGTGCGAACATAGGCCCATGCGTTCCAGATTCCCTTGTCATTCTTCCGACTCCGGTTGGCATATACCTTTCATGGACTGGCAACGGCGCGTATGCGTACAAGATTTACGGTGACTCAACAGCCAATGTTGTGCCAACGTCCGAGCACCTTGTCGGAACAAGTTTTGGCACATCATACATTGATAGCTCTGCGACATCAGAAACTTCTGTACGAAGGTTTTACATC
>CAZGVT010000068.1:0-2664 GCA_964529255.1 uncultured Alphaproteobacteria bacterium
CAACGTGCAATCTATTTCCATTGGGATCCGCATCCAGAGCCGCCGGATCGATTACATCGAGAAGTTGAGCATACACCGGATTGGCCGGATCCGCCAGATCCACAATATAGACACCGTCATTCACGTCCGAGACGGCGGCGAATTCGCCCTGTACGACGATCTCCTGCAGGCGATCTGCGCCGGAAATCGTCAACGTGGCGACGAGTGACGGAGCCTCCGGATCGCTCGCATTCAGGACAACTATGTGATACTGCGACGCTACAATCACGTAGTTCTGGCCGTACCATGCGCAATCGTAAGCGATCCCCGGCACTTCAATGCTCGACAGCGTATCATACGGGATCGCGCGCATGAAGTAGACTCCCTCCTCCCCGCACGCGATGGCGAACACCTGATCCGCACGACGCCCGAATCCGCGAATTTCACCGCTTGGAGGAAGCCAGTTTTGCCAGGCAAAATTCGGATCGTTTGTCCAAGTCGTATCGGAGGTCGGGACTTTCTGCGTGGCTACAAATCCGTCGTTGAAATCGGTGGCCCAAATGCGAACCGTATCTTCAAGCGGTTCCACTTCGATATCACGCAGCGGCAATCCGAAGCCTGACGCAATGACAAAGGTATCGCGATCCATGGAATAAAAATAGAAACTTGTCGACGGATCATCGCTGCCGATGAGCACCATGCGATGAATCTCGTCCAGCCCGACAAGTTCGCAGGTCGTGTTTGGCGAACGAAGCGCTCGGCGGTAATCCACGACGATGTTGGAGAGATTGGTCGTATTGATCACGATTGCGCCGTTGCGGTTATCCGCGATTGCGACGAGATTTCCGCGAGCGGCAACGTCTACCGCCACACCGCTTGTCGCATAGGTCGCGGCAAGTGAGTACGGACGTCGCGGCAAATCGGCCTCGTTGCGATCGTCGCACGAAAGCAGCAGCAGACCAACCATTCCAATGAACACACAAGGAATCGAGAAGCGGAGGAGTGAAATTTTCATGCGGGGAGAACTTGCGAGGTTAGCATCGAATCGAGCGTGCGCTCGATATCCAGAAAGGTCGTGAAGGAATGATAGGCCCGGCCTGCGCGTTCACACTCCCGGGCAAGTGAATCACGGGCGAAAAGCGTGTGCGCGAGCCGCGACGGACAGACGTCCGTAAAGCCGTCGCCGATGTATACAATGTGCTCACCCCGGGAGGCGGAACGAAACAGGTGGTCGCATTTGCAGTGACTGCAATGCTCGGCATGGCGCGTTCCCGGATACGGTGTCATCGTCCAACGCCCCCCGGAAATCGAAGCGCCGTGGGCGTGGATTTCAATGTCCGATACCCCGGCTGAGGCGAGCAGGCACTCGATTAGAGGCCGCAGACCGGATGATACAATACGCAGCGGTAGCCGGCGAGCCTTGCAGAATTCGCTGAACTCGACGAATCCTTCGCGGATGCGCACTCCGGAAAGCAGCGCCTCACGAGCTTCCTGCCAACCCACGCGCAGCATCGATACTTGGCGCGCCGTAGCTTCGCGTTCGTGAAGTTCGCCGCGCCACACCAGTTCGTCAAGCGATTTCCATTCCGGCGGTGCGAATTTTTCCAGCAGGAACTCCAGTGAGTCGGGCATGGAAATCGTGCCGTCAAAATCCGAAAAAACGGTGAGTGGCATGCCGGAGTTCATGGCCTTGCCGAGACGAGCGACAAGAAGTAGCGGTGAAGTCGAGGATCATCCGTGAGTTCGGGATGGAAGGACGAAGCCATCCAGTTTCCCTGCTGCACGCAGACCACCTCGTCTTCCAGCCAGGCAAGCGGCGTCACGTCGTTCGAGATTTCCAGAATGCGCGGCGCGCGGATGAACACACCGTGAAAGAACAGGTAAGAGTCTTCGATCCGCTCAGCCAAATCCAGATCGGCTTCGAAGGAATGCACCTGCCGGCCGAACCCGTTGCGACTCACCGTGAACGACATCCAGCCAAGCGGCTTCACGCGGGCGTCGGACGGAGATTGCGAAATCATGATCATTCCCGCGCACGTTCCCCACACAGCATGAGACTTTCCAAAGCGTTGCAGTTCCTCGCGAAGTTCGTTCGAGAGGAGCTTGGTCATCGTGGAGCTTTCGCCGCCGGGAATAACGAGGGCGTCAACGGAGTTCAGTTCGGTTTCCGTGCGAACTTCCGCGGTTTCCGCTCCGAGCGAACGAAACATCTCGTGATGCATCGCAAAATCACCCTGCAGCGCCAGCAGCCCGATGCGCATAGACTACCAGCCGCGAACCGCCAGCAACTCTTCCTCGCGCATCGTACGGACATCCAGACCGGGCATCGCCGCGAGTAAGCCGGTAGAAAGCTCGGCGAGCTTTTTCGCATCACGGAAGTGCGTAACGGCCTGCACGATAACCACAGCGCGAGCGGCCGGATCTTCGCTCTTGAAAATGCCGGATCCAACGAAAACCGATTCCGCGCCGAGTTGCATCATCAGCGCTGCGTCAGCCGGAGTGGCCACTCCGCCCGCGGCAAAATTCGGGACCGGCAGCTTGCCCAGCTTGCGGACTTCCTGAAGCAGGTTAAATGGCGCGCCGAGTTCCTTTCCGTAGGCAACGAGTTCTTCGTCGCCCATTGATGCCACGCGCCTGATCGCAGAAGTCACCGCGCGCATGTGCCGGACGGCTTCAACGATATTT
>CAZGVT010000068.1:2674-12145 GCA_964529255.1 uncultured Alphaproteobacteria bacterium
TTCCCGTCCCGGCTTCTCCCTTTGTGCGAATCATCGCCGCGCCTTCGGCAATTCGCCGCAACGCTTCACCCAGATCGCGGCAACCGCACACGAACGGCACTTTGAATTTGTGTTTGTCGACATGAAACGCCTCGTCGGCGGGAGTGAGCACTTCACTTTCATCGATGAAGTCGACCTCAACCGCCTCGAGAATTTGCGCTTCGACAAAATGTCCGATCCGGCACTTGGCCATCACAGGTATCGAGACGGCCTGTTGAATCTCCCGGATCTTTGCAATGTCGCACATTCGTGCCACACCCCCCTCGCGGCGGATATCGGCAGGAACGCGCTCCAAGGCCATCACCGCGGCGGCACCCGCGTCCTCAGCGATGCGGGCCTGCGCGGCGTCGGTGACATCCATGATCACCCCCCCCTTGAGCATTTCCGCAAGGCCGACTTTTGTGGCAAAGGTTCCTGTTTGCACCATGGCCGTGACTCCAGCTTATTTCAACAACACAATTTTCTGAAGCGAACGATTTGCTTGAGCTTCAAGCGCAAGGAAATACACGCCGGATGCCACCGCATCGGCATTCCAAGTGATTGAATGCACACCCTCCGGATAGGCGGCCTGCGCAAGTTGCGCGACCTCGCGGCCAAGTAGATCGTAGACGCTTAAGGTCAACGCCGTCGCGCGAGGCAGCGAGAAGTTAATCGTCGTCGTTGCATTGAACGGATTCGGATGAACAGAGGTGATCCCGAATTCGCGCGGGATTCCGCCTGCGGGATCATCGACATCCAGAACGAATACGCTGACAAAAACATCCACTACGGAATCCGGGCAGGCATCCGTGCGCAACTCAATCGATCCGAGGTAGTCCCAGCCCGAAGAATTGGACGTATCAGGTTCGATCCGGATCGCCAGTTCGAGCGTCTCACCAGCCGGTATCGTAGCTTCTTCGGGCGTAACAAACAGCCACTCATCCTGCGCGAAATTGCCGTGCGGCGTCGCGGTCAAGTGCAGCGGTGAATCGCCGCTGTTCCCCACGGGTAATGTCGCCAGAGTCGTCACCTGATTCTGCGCGACCATATTCAGCGAAGTCGTTTGCAGATCGAGCAGCGGGCGACGTAACGTGATGTTTACCACGGTGGTTTCCGCGCGTTCTGTTTCGACACCGAAAATCGTCGTGTCCGCCCAACAGGGAGAAACCGTGAGCAGAGTGTGCGTGCCGTTGCCGGTGAACAGCGAATAGCGGCCCGACTGATCGGATTGAGCATCGATGCCGAGTTGCGGAATGCGGACCAAAATTCCGGGGATAACTGCCCCGCCGGTTGCCGCGCGTATCGTGCCGCTAATGACCGCCGGAATGCCAAGTGTGTTACGCAATAAGGTCACCTGCGAACCGAGGTAGTCGGAGACAATCAAATCCGCATCACCGTCGTTGTCATAGTCGGATTGAGTCAGTCCACGCAGTCCGTTTCCGCCCATCACGGAGAGTTGGGTGAAGACTCGATTGCCGTCATTCCGCCACCAATACACTCCGGCATCCGCCGAGGCGGCGGCGATGTCAAGATCACCATCGGAGTCATAGTCGGCGATTTCCAGTCCGCGGGGAATTCCAAACATGGCATTCAGAACGTGCGGGGTCAGTGAGCCGTGTTCGTACCACTCGATGCGCTGCAGACTGGCCGTTCTGAACCCTGCGACCAGGTCGACATCACCGTCGCCATCCAGGTCCCCCCCGCCGACCGCGTAGGCCAGTTCGTCGTTGTCGAGGATCGAGCGGCGTTGGTAGGAATTGACACCGGTTTGCTCGAGCCAGAAAATACCGTGGCCGTCCGACGCCACCAACACGTCCTTGTCGCCGTCAAGATCATAATCGACGACTGCGAGATCGGAAGGATGAAAGATCTGCCCGACATCGGCAGCGACCACGAGTTGTCCCTGCTGCTGGACAAACACAGTGACGACGTTGGCGTTGTGTTGTGCGGCGACAAGATCATCAAATCCGTCACTGTTCACATCCGCTGTCTTCATCGCATAAGGCAACCGGATTCCGGGCCGCAGAATCGAGTCCGTAAACGGATTCTGTCCGCCCAGTCCGTGCGCGGTCAACAGCACAAACGAGCTATCGTCAAAATCTCCGACGACTCCGTCTGTAATACCGTCTCCGTTGAAATCGCCGGTGGCGCAATGCCGGAAATCACCCGAGCCGACGGATATGCTGTGCGTGGCCCGCTGATCGTTCTCCAGAGTTTCCACCCAGAACATCACGCTGCCCGGCTGGCCGGATGATACCAGAAGGTCGTTATCGCCGTCGTCGTCGAAATCGCCGGCGGCTGTATTCCAGACACTCGTTACAACATTGGACAGTTGGCGCAGTTCAAACCCTTGCGAAAGTGCGAACTGCGCATTTGTGGCGAGCGCAATGATGAGTATGGCCGTTCTCCGCACGGTCAATGCTGTCAGTCCTATGGTGTTAAATTATGGGTCCGGTTTAGAATGAAATCGCTCAGCGAATGAGCAGCAGTTTGGCCGTGTGTATTTGCCGGCCCGCGATAAGCCGGGCAAAATAGACTCCGGAAGCGAAGTCATTAGCCGTCCAACTCACTTCGTACTCTCCGGGCTCCCGCGATCCATCGACCAGCGTGGTGACCAGACGGCCGGCGACATCGTGGATATCGAGTCGGACATTTTCGCGCCTGTCGAGAGCAAATGCAATCCGGCTGGTTGAGTTGAATGGATTCGGTGCGGCATAGCGAATCCCAAATTCCGCGGGAGTTCCTGCGCGCCCATCCGCTCCGGCAGACCAGGAGACAAAGGTCCAACGCTCGCGCGAGTCTCTTTCCATCACCGGCACGCGACTGTCGGCCGTCACGTGCCACTCTACTTCCACTGCCTCGCCGATCACCGGATGATCGGTGAAACTGACCGTCAGGAAAGTGTCACTGAGTCCGGTCAGCGAAATCGAAGTATCGCCGACGAGAAAGTGGACAGAGTAGCGAATCGTGTCGATCGGATCGGGATCGTATGCCGGAAACCAGCGGAACTCCGTCCAGGGCTGGGTGAGCGCGACTCCGCTGTCCGGAGCAGACAGACTGAACGGCCCGGTGGAGTCGGGAATCACCCGATACAAAATGCGATGCCGATCCTCGCAGATGCGCACGTTGTTAAAGATGTCCTGCGCGACGACCCGCCAATAGATAGCGACATCATCGCTATCGTTACGCCAAATGTAGTGCGAAAAATTCAGCGGACCAAACGGGATCGGCTGCTGGAAAAGAGTGTCCGAATCCAGCAACAGAGCGTAACGCACGGCGTCGCCATCCGGATCGATCGCCGTCTCCCAATCGAAGAACACAGTATCAGATGAGACGACCGCCTCATTCGGCGGCACCAGCAAAGCGAATTGTTGAGGCGGTTGCTGACCGGGAGCATTGGGATCGAACTCAGTGACAAGATACAGTCCCCGGTTCTCAGTTCCCACTCTTGTCATACCAGCAATGTGATAGCGGAAGCGAGCGTCCTGCACCGCCGAATTGAATCGCTGATCGGCCGAATCCGGGAACGTAAACGTCCAAATACTGTCTCCCGCTGCATTGTACTTCGCAAGGATCCCGCGAGATCTCA
Source organism: uncultured Alphaproteobacteria bacterium (assembly GCA_964529255.1). Classification (GTDB taxonomy): domain Bacteria; phylum Electryoneota; class RPQS01; order RPQS01; family RPQS01; genus CAZVXJ01. Next base: position 6,282 of record CAZGVT010000068.1, read on the forward strand.
GCGAGTCCGGCCCGACCGTGTATCCCGAAACCACAAATCCGCTGTCGAGATCAATTGTATGCGCAACGCCGGTGGCGACTGCGCTTCCCGGCGCGCGCCAGCGCCGTGACCAGAGACTGTCGCCGGTGGAGGTTGTCGCGACAATCCAGATTTCCGTGCGAGACGAATCCGCGGAGAACGAATTGCTCGTGCCGACAAGAATCCGCGTGCCATTCAGCAGTTGCGTGGCGGCGGTCAGGTGGTCCATGCGAGGTCCACCGAAGGCGCGATAGACTCCGGCCTCCCCGGCGGTATCGGCTTCAAGCTCGAAGTAGTCGCGGTCAAAAAGCGATGCGATCGTATCCGTCGTGCCGTAGAGAAATAGCGTATCCCGCGCAAACGTGAGCGACGAACTTCGCCAGCCCATGGGAATATCAATCGCCCATTCCTCCTGGCCGTTGGAAGCGATGCGCATCAGGCGCGCGTTCGCAATGTTGCTATTGCCGGAATCGACATCCGCCGCGCAAAAATAATCGCCGCCGCGAGTCGAGCGGATTGCGCGAATCGACTCGTTGGCAAGGCTTGATCCAAACTCAATCGTAGCGTCGAGCCCGCCACTCGAATCAAAGCGCATAAACCGGTAATTGAGTTCTCCCGTAAAACTTGTGTGCCCGGCCAGAGTAAAACCGCCGGACGAATCGAAAGTCATTCCAAAGAACTGATCGGCGAGACCGTAGAGATCATTGCGTACGGTATTGCCGGAGGAATCTACGCGCACAAGGTAGAACTGAAATTGTCCCTCGGTCGCCGTACCGGCCAGTAACGCACCGCTCAGGGTATCGGACGGCAGGATCACCACACTCTTGAATTCCGCGCGCTCGTCGAAAACTCGATCGATCCAAAGATCGGGCGGTACCGCCCAAGCCCCGGCCGTGAAAATCACCGAGGTTAACAACAGCATTCGTGTCCAATTCACTACCGGCCCTCCCTAAGCCAGTTTTCACGCAATTCGTCTCAAACTTAATCGACCCGTCTATCCTTCCGCACCCCGCGTCTGAATGACGCAACGCCTCCTTCGCGAGGTCTCATACGGATTGGGCCAGCACAACCACAACTCTGCATTGCCGCCGCAGCCGGATTCGTTGCAGACTGCATCCCCCGTGGCGAAATCCGTCGGCGGGTGCTCCTGTGACCGACTTCACCCTTGTTCAAGATTGTTAAGTTACATATTTTTTCCGATGTTGTCAAGCCGAGCGACCCGCCCAGCCGAGGCACTTCGTTTGCAGTCAGGGAGGCTGCGAACTTATATCTTAGCCACCCAAGAAAGAGGGCTTATGCGGACGCTGTGGAAATCCATTGGAATCGGCGGCGGCATTGCGGTTATCACCGCCGGGACCTTGCTACTTATGGGCAATCTGCGCTCGGCCACTCAGGAGGCCACAGATATTGAGACGGTGAAACTCCAGTCGCTGGCCGGCAGTTGGTCGGGCAGGCTTGAGTCCTCCCGATCCCATTTTCGTGAACTTATCCTTCGGCATCAAATCGTCACGATCATGAACAGCCCGACCGAATGGGCTGCGTGGCGCGCCACGGAGAAGTACAGGCAATTGCGTGAAGACTGGCAGGAGGTGTACGGTTCGCCTCGCGGGTTAGTGATGCTCACTGCTTCAGGTTCATGCCACAGCGTACTCGGTGACAGCACGGGCCTCGCGTCGGGTCTGGCCCGGCTTGCCGAAGCCGGCGGCGAAATGATTCTGCACGGCGGTTCGGCGGAAACACCGGCGTATCTGCTCCTCGTGCATCGGCCACTGGTTGAGCCCGAAATAGCGACGACGCGATTTGTCGCGATTCTCGATCCGGCAAGCGTGCTTATCCTGCCTCAGCAGTGCCCGCATTCTTGGTCGCTTCTTTCCGGCCCCAATGAAGTGTTGTTCACCTGTGATCCCAATCAGCAGGCGCCACTGATCAACAACGCAACCTGGCCTCTGCTCTTGTCGAAACCTGACGGCACGTTGCCCGATCAGAACGGCAATCAGTGGCACTATTACAAAGTAGAATTGGCGGGAATGCAGCCGATGCTGCTTGTGGGTCAGGTGACACCGCATGTGCCGGTCACCGCAGCGGCGGCTGCGCTGATTGTCGGCCTGGGCGTACTCGTTTTAGCCCTGACCGCGATGACGGGCCGCAAGAGCAACTCGCCTGAGTCGACAGCAGCGCGCGCCGCACCGACAATGGAGCCGGTGCCTCCCGTTGAATCCGGATTGGACCTGAATTATCGCTCCATCTTTCAATCCGCTCCCGACCCGATGTGGGTGTTGAACGTACATGGCGAAATTGTAAAAGTCAACGCAGCGGCGCAAGATATCCTGCGAGTGCATAAAGGCAAACCGAATCCGGAAATCAATTTTGAGCATGGAGACATGACGATACCGGCCGCGGAGTTTTTCTCGCAGATCGCCGGCAACCCACAGGATGCCGAAGGGCCATGCCGCTTTGCGACACGGCAGAGTATTCTGTTCTCCGGCGATATGATTGTTCGCAAACTGTTCACCGGCGCCAACGGAAAGTCGACACTCCTCGTTCAATTGCATTCCACAGTTCCGCCTGAGGAAAATGAGCAGGTCCAGGCGGCGGCGGCAATTGCGTGTTCGGCTGAACCGGAAGTGAACTCAACGATTCAGCTCTCTCCGTTCCCGGTCATCCGCATGACGACGCGAGGCGAACTCATCGAAGCGAATCCCGCCGCGCGGGAGACGTGCCCTTCGATCGAAGCCTGCACATCAATCGGTCAGGTGTTCACACGGCTGGAAACAGAAGAGATCGAGAAACTTTTGAACGAACCTGATGAGGCCTCATTCGAGACGCTATTCGGCGGGAGTACCCACGCATTCCGGATGCGCAAGAGCGGCAATTCGCTCTTGTTGTTTGGCCACGAACTTTCCGATGCGAAGCGGCTTGAGGTCGATCTTGCGCAAGTTCAAGAGAATTTCATGACGCTCTGCAATCTTGTTCCCGCCGCAGTGCTGCTACTGGATCCGCGCGATCTTACGATTCTCGAATTCAATATGGAGACGTGCGATCTATTTTCGCTGCCGCCGAGTCATCTGCGCGGGCGCACGTTTGACACGTTGTCGGCTTTTCCGTGGGAACTTGGCGAGGAGCAGGACGAATTTTACGGCCTCACTTCGGATGGACGTACGATTCGATGTGCTTTCCGAGGGCAACTGATCAAGGTCGAGGGCAATCCGACGTTGCTGATCGTGCTTGAAGCGCTTAGCGTCGAGGCCGCTCCGCAGAGTGAGAGCAACGACGAAGAACCGATGTCCGAACCGCAGACGATTCAGCGACCCGAGGTGGGCGTTCCGAACTCGGGACCGGGTTTGCTGATTGTGTCCAATCCGACGGTAAGGGATGTGGCCCGGAGATTACTCGAGCGATTGGATCAGGATTGCGAAGTGTTCACGAGTCTGGATGATGCGACGATCTGGCTGTTTTCCCGCGATACGCGTCCAAGCGTCGCCATGATCGATGTCTCCGACTTCGACGATGCCGAAGGTTTTGTGGCGCACTTGAGAATGAGATGCGGTGACGTGCCTTGTCTGGCGATTACTGATGATGAAGACTATGCTCTGCCAAACGGCGGACCCAACCAAAATGTGGTTAAACCCTTTGATCTCGAAACGGTTGCCGATGCCCTGCAATCCGTGGGCTTGGAAGTGCCCGTATTGCCGGCGGTCGAGGACGAGACGCATTGATGGGGCGAAGTGAGATAGAGGGGGCGTTGCCTTAGTGTTGAAGCTGCGCGCCGCTGATTACAATCCCCGTCTTTGCCGGCGGGGATTGCTGTGAGCACTGCCCACGGTCGGCTGCAAGCAGCCAACACGACGCGGAGGAAACTTGGCAACACGTCGGCTGCAAGCAGCCAACACGACGTGGAGGAAACTTGGCAGCACGTCGGCTGCAAGCAGCCAACGCGACGCGGAGGAAACTCGGCAGCCCGTCGGCCGCAAGCAGCCAGTACAGCAGCGTACGATTGTGATCGGCCCGGCACCGGGCTTTGTCCGCCCTCTTCATTGTAACAGACCCGTCGAAGATCGTGAGGAGGCCTCGCTTCCGGCACTTAAACCCATAACTTATCAACATCTCAGCGTATGTGTGCGTGAGGTCTGAATTTGACGGATCACACGGGTCGGACTCGGGTCGTAGTTCGCAATGTTCATACGCGAAACTCACTGATTCGAAATGCGGCACGGCTTGCGAGACCGGGCGTTTTCTGTTATCTTATGGTTCGGTGGATGGTGGAAGAGTCGCAATTTCGACTCCCCATCATCTGCTCGATCAAGTGACATTGCAAACGCTTCATCAAGATTGACAGGAGACTGATATGACTAACTTGCAACGTGGATTTCGATTGTTCTCTATACTCATGGTGATGGTGATTGGAGGTTCGGCATTCGCGCAGAACTTTGGTGATGTTGTCATCACTGAAGTGATGTGGGACGACTCGTTCAGCGGGACTGACGTAGAGTGGGCCGAAATCCACAACACGACGGGCGCGTCGATCACGCTTGACGACTGGATCCTGATGGACGGGAACGTTCACCCACCCGCCACCGAGGGTGCGATACGCGTTCCGGCAGGGACGTCGATTTCCGCCGGAGGATATCTTCTGCTCTGCAAGCAGGACCTGCCGGATATCACCGGCGAGATCATCTGCACTCAATTCTTCGGATCATGGGCGCTGGGCAATACCGGGGATAATCTGGCGCTGTATACTTCCTCGGATGCCGGTGCTACTTTGATCGACGGTTCATTGACTGTGAACTATCCGACTACGCTGTCGACGCGCGGAGTTTCGATCGAGAAATGCGATCCGAATTCAACCTGGACGGGAGACGTCGCTGCGTGGCACGGGTCGACGAATTTGTACTCTCCGACCGGACGATACAATTACTGTACGCCGGGAACGGCGAACTCTCCGTGCGGCGATCTGGTTGCTCCGGAACTCGTCGACGTAACGGTGATCAGTTCGACAGAACTTGAATTGCTGTGGGATGAAGCCGTCGGACAGGCCAGCGCCGAAACCGAGAGCAATTATGTTGTGGACGGTGGTGTCGGCAGCCCCACGCTGGCGACGCGGGACGGAGGCAATAACGCCATCGTGCATCTGACATTTAATCCGATTCCCAACGGCACGTACGTCATTACGGTGAACGGAGTACAGGACGTTGCCGGCAATACATCATCGAATCAGGTCGACACATTCACAGTCAGCATTATCGTTTCGCCGGGCGCCGTTGTGATAACGGAGGTGCTTTACGACGACACCGCGACAACCGATCTCGAGTGGGTGGAGATTCATAATACGACCGCTGCGGCCATCGACATTTCGAACTGGATTCTGACCGATGATTCGCAGTTTCCGCCGGCGGGCGAGGGCTATCTTACGGTTCCTGCAAGTACGATCATACCGGCGGACGGCTATCTTGTGCTGACAAACACGGCAATTTCCGAATTCAGCGACGAAGTTGTTTGCGCGGACTCAGCGAACTTCGGGCTCAACAATAACGGCGACAACCTCGTGCTGTTGACTCCGGGTGGGACGCAGATTGTCGACGGATCCTATACGACGAACTATCCGGACCTCGCGGCGGCCAACGCGGGAAACTCCATCGAGAAGTGTGACGTTGATGCGCAGTGGTCCGGCGAGATCACCGACTGGCAAGTATCTACAAACGAGTTCGCGACTTCGGGTCGATATCGTCACTGCACTCCGGGAGTCGTGAACAGCCCGTGCGTGCCGGATGGGACTCCTCCGACTCTTGTGTCGGTTTCAATGGTCAGCGGCAATGTGATCGATGTCTTGTTCAATGAATCGTTGCGGG
>CAZGVT010000069.1:0-3940 GCA_964529255.1 uncultured Alphaproteobacteria bacterium
CGGCAAGTCAGTGGCGATCGTGAGGCCACCGGCCGGAAGAGTCGCACAGTTTCGCAATCTGACGACCGGGCGGTCCCCCGAAGAATGTGAAACGTAGATGATGCGATTATCGGGGACGTAGTTTCCCGCTATCATCGCAGCAATATCAATATCCACACAATCCACCCAGCGATCCTCGCGGTCATCCCAAAAGCGATTCTGGGTGTACGTGTAAACACCGGGTTGAACCAAAGGTACGCCCGCGCTGTCCACAAGCACGTGATCCACGTAGCGGACGCCGGCCTTGTACCAGTACTTTGATTCACGCTGGAGTTCAGTGTCTCCCGCTTCCGCGCGCTCGATGATGATGTGCTGGTCATCCGCCGGAGGCAGCGGCAGTCTAAGCGTCTTCAGGTTGTGCGCCTGATCCCGGAAATTGCCACCCCAAACTTCAAGCGCTTCCGAAGCCCAATCCGATTGCCGCTCATCGAGCCAGTAGGATCCCCGCCAGACGCTTTGCAACACACCCGCCTGATCAGCGACGCTTACCGGACCTGCTTCATCGACACCGTTGGCTTTGCGGTAATGATAGTAGTTTCCTACTGCCGTCACGCGTGATTGACACTGGATGCTTGTCACCGCGCCCATGTAGAGATCGGCGTTCGTGTGAATCGGCCCCTGAAACACCATCGCCGGACCGGGGAAGATTTCGAGATCTTCCTCGTAAAACACGCCGAACTGAAACAGTGGAATGAACTGATGCTCGATCTCTCGCTGCACTTCCGCGTATCGACGCTCTCCGCGCGCGCCTGCGGTTATCGTGTATCGCTCGATGAAGCCAATCAGGCCTTCGTAGTCTCCGTTCGTGATCGTTTCCTGAATGGCAGGCCCGTTGTCTGCGACACTGAAATTCTCGAGGTCAAAGCCTTCCGGCGCGGCTACGTAAACAGTAGCTATCTGCTCGTCGCTGGGGTCTACGGCGGTTACCAGCAGGTCGTGCAACTCCTGTGATGCCAGTTCGACGGCTCCCTCGGCGGCGTAGAACGCGCGAGTGCTGTTGAGTTCAACGGTTGAAAGGTGCGTTGCCCTGGAAGATCGAAGCGTGGCCGTTCCGGCGATAAAGATCAAACCGGTCATCAGCAGCATGGCAATCACCATGACTGCGCCTCGCTCCGTCGGCCGTTTGCCCTTGTGCCCTGTGCATTCGTGTCCTCTCATCTCATGCTCCTTCCGAGCTATTCATCATCATGCGCCGACGCGCAGGTTGCGACCTTGAATCATGAAGCGCTGCACCGTGCGCTCGAATTCATCATAAAAGTAGGTGCCGTCCGGCAGAGTCAAAAACTCACGATGGCCGTTGTCCGCCTGAGCGGTTCGCGTCACCATGATCATCTCAATTGCCGTCACTGTTGCGCGCTGACCTTGAGTCAGCGTGAATCCACCTTCGGGAAATCCGGTGTCGTCGGGCACGGGGTCACCGTTTCGATCGTAGAAAATGAACATCAGGTGGTCGACGTTATTGGCCAGCTGCCTGGCGCCCTGTTCGGACCACTCCAGTGAATCGCGAACCCACTCCCAGGTTCTCTGCCAAACGCCGATATCGCTCTGATAATACACGACGGATTCCGTGCGATCATCGCCGTCAATGTCCGACGAGAGCGTGATCATATAGGTGTTCGCGTATTCGATATCCTCAAACAGCGAATCGCTCCAAATCTGGTCGGGCACATCCCGTGAGATATCGTTGGAGTCTCCGTCGATGTCCTCAGTGGCCATCATACCGACCATTTTCATTTCGCGCGCCATCTTCTGGTTGAAGATGCGTTGCTCGTCGTAGGCGGTAAGCGTATTGTCCTCACGCGAACTCGATCGCGCCGCTCCGACGTAAAGGATGACCATCGAAGTCAACAGCACCATGCTCATTGTAAGCGCAATGGTTGTTTCGAGCACAGTGGTGCCCCGGCACGCCGGCGGGCCGGAGTTTTTGACCAGTTTCATTCTTGCTGACGATTTCATCGTTGCCTCGCAGGCTTGTTCATGCTTGACTGATTATAGATCACTCAAAAAAGTGACGACTGAAGCGCTACGCCGGTCGTTTTCGAAAAAGATCGTCACATCGATTTGCTTAATGCTTCCAACTTCGGTAACGAGTCGCTCGTGCCTGAAATCCGGATATTGAGTGTACTCTCCGTAGTCTCCGGCTTCCGAATCGACATCGTCAAAGTTCATGTTGCGCACTCGCTCCATTTCCAACTTCATCAGAGCACTGGCAACGTCGGCGCGTTCGCCATACCGGTTGGCCTTTGCGCTTGCCACAAATGAGCCCATCACCACGACCAGCCCAAGCAGGACCAGAAACATGGTCACCATCAGCTCAATGAGGCTGATTCCGGCCTGACGACGTTTGTGCCTTTTCATGCCGCTTTCCTTTCCACCCTCGCCACATTTGGTATCGGCTTATTTCAGAACTTGCGAAAGTCCGATCAGCATCGTCCACCCATTGCCCGAACTCATGGCTCCTTCGGCGCAGATTGAATAGCCCTCCGGGAGCTTCCATTCCACTCCGAGTATTCCGCGGATAGGTTGTTCGCCATCCGAGTAGTCGTCTTTGCCCCCGGCGGACGTAAACTCCTGTCCATTGAACTTCACGCTCACGTCTTTGTCGCCAAACAAGTAAGGCTTGGCCAATCCGACGTAGGGAATGAACGGGCCGGTACGATAGCCCATCGTAACGGCGGGTGTGACTTCATGCCACAGGTAGCTCGTACTGATCGTCTTCAGGTTGTTGGAAATCTCACCGGACGGCTGAAAACCGAGATAGTTCAGCGATCCGACAACTTGATAGCTCGATCCGTCTACCGGATAACCGGCACGCGCCGAGGCACCCCAGGTCATGGACCAGTTGGCCGAGAAGTCGGAATATCCGCTTCCCAGACTGCCCATGCTGAGGTCTGAGGTTCCGAAGCTCGCGCCGAGGTCACAGTAAGGTGACACGGCGAAGCGAGCGCAGAGCAACAGCCGTCTGGCTTCGAATGTCTGTGATTCGCCGTTCGGCGAAGATGAGCCGGATACTTCGTAGCCGGTGCTTGCGGCTTCCACGGTCATGCTGGTCATTCCCTGTGGTACCAGAAACGCCGGACCGCCGATTATCGCTGCGGCCGGTAAGGCAGCCACCAGCAATAGGGCAACGATTAGCGCAAACGTCTTCATATTTCCCTCGTCTTGTTTCGTGCTTTGTAATTGATCCGCGATCAGTTCGGCAGCAAGGCTCTTAAAGTGAATGTCTCCGTAAACGCGAAGGCGTCACCCTGACGCGTATCGACTTCGATCAATACCGGTGTCGCCGCGTCAGTGTCCTGAGTTGTCAGGTCGTTGAAGAAGCTCACTGTGTAGCTCGTGTCGCCGGGGCAGCCAATCGTAATCTCGTCCGGATACACTCGGCCTTCGCTCGAAGAGAACCGGATCACCGACCCGTAAACCAGCGGCCAGTAGTTGAAGTCGTAGGTTGCGAGAGTAATCAGCGCGTTTTCACCAATAAAGAGTTCACGCTCCGATGGATCACCGTTGACTTCAACATCGCGAATGTAGAGCAAGGGTTGACTGTAGTCGAAAATCACATTCGTCGAAGCCCAGACCGTGACGCTATCGCCGTTCATGTCCGTGCCGGCGGAAGTCGCGAGTACTTTCGCTACACCGTTCTGCGTAGGCACGGGAGTGCACAAGATGGCGCTGCCGAGATTCGGGTCGCGCAACGTCGTCAACCAGCGATCAATCGTCGGCAACGGATTGCCGCCGTAGAGTGTCACGCGGGCGAAGCCGACGGAGTCGGTATAGCCTGTAGCCGTGGTAACCACGCCGGCTGAAGTTGTGAAGTACACCGCTGTTCCCGGAGTTACGGGATTATTGTAACGGTCTCCGACCAGCGCAACAACCTGCACTGAGTCACCGACAACGTCCATAC
>CAZGVT010000069.1:3950-12056 GCA_964529255.1 uncultured Alphaproteobacteria bacterium
CGTCCATACCGAACATGTTGCACGGATTGGCCGCCAGTGACATGTGTGTGCTGAGGCAACCGTCGCCAATGCTTTCGATGAAAGGCGGCCCGGCATACACGATTATTTCCGTGGACACGGCGGAGATGCCATCGCAGACAGCCCGAATTCTTGCGGTCCCGCTCACCGTACCACTGTTGTACGACACGGTGGCTTCTCCGTTGATCGTGGGAATCGGGCCGTTTGACGACAGGAAGTCACCGCCACCCGGTGAGTTGTTGATGTTGAAGTAGACCGGAGTACCATCGAGCACCGGATTGTTATTCACGTCGAGAACCGTCGCGGTCACGAGCAATGTCTCGTTGCGGCCACTACCGCGGACTCCCACCGAATTTGGATTATAACCCAGTTGAATGCTGTTCGGTCCGCTTGGTATCAGATAGATTGTGTAGTCCGCCGAGATGCTGTCCGCAAGAGCCGTGATCGTCGCCGTACCGGTCGTTGGAGATGAGAATGTTACACTGGCACGACCATCAGGACCTGTGGAGCGACTCTGCGCGATGTTGCCAATGCTCGCGGAGAAACGCACTTCCACATTGCCGAGCGGGTGCCCAACGGCATCGGTCACCATGGCCGTTATTGTGTCGGTGGCGATACCATCTGCCTGTAGTGTGTCCGCCTGAGCGGTCAACGATACGACGGCAGCGGGCCCCACCGTATAAGTCACGGCGACAGAATCACGGACACTTGGATTTGACTCGGCCCAGGCGAGGACCATTACCGCGCCAGGATTCGTGCTCGAGGTCAATACGTTAGTAGCGACACCGGAGGAAGTCGTCCGCAGGTTTTCGAGCGAACCACTCTGCGGAGGAATGGAAAATCTCACCTGCGTGCCGTTCGGAACCGGATTACCGTTCTGGTCGGTAACGACCGCCGTAAGTGTGGAAGTCGATTGGTTATCTGCCAACAAGACTGTGGGACTGGCAGTCAGCGAGAGCGTCGTCGGTGTGGACGGCGCAAACAGGACTTGCACTTGATCGGACAATGTGTTACCAAACGACGCCGTTACCGTTGATGTACCGGTGGTCGTCGTTGAAGTGAGCGTGACTTGAGCAATACCGGACTCGTTTGTTTCGTCCGAGCCAACAATGGTTCCCAAAGTGGCTCCGAAGCTCACGTCAGCGTTATCAATCGGCACGTTGGTCTGAGTTTCATAGACGTGCGCCTGGATCGTAGACGTGGAACTGCCATCGGCAATGACCATTTCGGGCACCGCAGTGACGTTCACCGTGACTCCGCGCTGTGTGATCAAGGTCGTGCCTTGGGCACTGCCAGACTGAACGGTTATCGTGGCATTCAGATTATTCACCAATGCCGCACTCATGAACGCTGCAGTTGCCATGCCGATGCTGTTCGTAACGTAAACCTGATTCTGCAACTGACCGCTTGTAGTCATCCAAGTCACGGGTGCATTGGGAAGCGGTACTCCGCTCACGTCGCGCACAACAACCGATAGACCCAGCGTGGACTCGCCGTCCGCACGAAGAGAGGATTCTGAAGCGGTGACCTGAACGCTCTGTGCGGTGGGCTGATACATGATGATTGAACTCGTGTCGGAAAGCACGTTTCCGTAGTAGCTAACCACCGAAGCAGTACCGGCGGAGGTAGCAGCGGTTAGGTTTGTCAAGGCAACGCCCGACGAGTTCGTGAATACCTGGGCGGGAATCGTTCCGAGACTTGTGCCAAAAGTTACCGGCACACCAGAAAGGCCAACGAGCGAAGTGGTTTCGCGAATCAGGGCGGTGACCTCCGCGGTAGCCACTCCGTTCGCCGGAATGCTCGACTCCGCGATTTCAAGCGAGACTGTGACGCCTCGCAGCTCTATCGTGACTTCCTCGCTGCTGCGTTCAATTTCCCCGCGAACCGTGACCATTTGATCCTGCATCACCGCACCACTTGTGTAGGTGGTGAATACCCACCCGGTATCATTGGTCATGGCCACCGGCGGCGAGCAGAAGCCGGCGCCGGTCACCACAAACGTGACTTCGACGTTAGGCATGAACTGGCCGCTTTCATTGGTCACATATCCGTTAACCATCGTGTTTGACAGCCCGTTGCCGATCAGACTATTGGCCGTCACATGAAGTATGATGTTCTCCGGTTCGATATCCGTCAACTGCAAACTCGTCTGCGCCCGCAGCGTATCTCCGTATGTGCAGGCAATCGTGACTACTCCGGGCTGAGTGCTTGCGCGGTAGTCCACAGTCGCAATACCGGAGCCATCAGTCATTTGCATTTGCTCAATCGCTCCATCCGAGGCCGCAAAGTAGACACTGGCACCCGTCACGGCGATGCCGGAAGAGGATTCACGCACGAGGGCAAAGACGTTGGTAATCGATTCACCATCGGCAGGAAGTTGCGCACTTTCAGTCCAAGCCGAAATGGTCACGCCGAGCATCTCCATCGTCACTTGGTCGGCATGCGATCCGGCCATGGCCGTCACTTGCTGCTGCGCATCATTCTGTGATGCACCGCTGGTATACAGCGCTGTCGCGATGCCTAGCTCATTGGTTTCCATCATCATTGCGCTTAAGCTGCCGATTCCGGCACCGGCGGACCAGTTGACGTCCACATCGCTGACAGGCAAACCGTACTGATCGAGAGCCGTCATGGTCAACATAGTGGAGGTGATTCCGTCAGCAAGCAAGGTTGTCGATTGCGCCATCAGGTTTACACTCGATACCGCCGGAGCTACGAAATTCACTTCCGCGTACCCGGCAGCGGTATTGGATGTCGCGAGCATCGCGCAGGTGCCTCGATCGCGGGAGGAGAGGAGACTGGTGACAAAGACACCCTGCGTGTTTGTGACGCCATTCTCAGGCGACAACTCGCCCCGAGTGGCGGTCACGCTGACAGGAATTCCGCTGCCCACGGCGTTGCCGTATGCATCGACGACGCGACACGACACCAGCACGCTGCTGATGCCATCGGCGGGGATTTCCGTCATGGAGGGAGTGACCTGAATCTGCGCAGCGGCGCCAGCTATGTAGATCATGATTTGCGACTGTGAAAGCGACGCGACCATTGCGCGAAGCGTATCTGCGCCGGAAATCGTCGGGCTCGTGAGTATGGCGTAAGCGTAGCCGTCTTCAGTCGTCGCAATGTAGGTGTTCAGGATTTCTGTATCGCCCCAATTCAAGGGCAAGGTCGTGTGCTTGGACGTTGCGGCGCTCAAGCTTCCCTGCTCGCCAATCACGCTCGCCCACGGACTCGATTTCTTATTCTTGCCACCTGTGCCGCTGGCTCGACCTTCTGCCGCAATCTGGCCCGACTGCGATACGAAAGTAACTTGTGTTCCGTTTGAAACGGGACGATTCTGATCGTCCAGAACGAGCGCACGCATAGTGGCTTGGCTGTTTGCATCTGCGACGAGCTGCACCGGATTCACTGTGAAACTCATGCTCGACGGTTCAGTGGGTACAAGGCTGATCGTTGCGCTGCCTTGTACAGAGAGATTTTCGCAAATAATCGTTGCCGGGCCGGTATCGAGTCCGGCACGGAACTGACAGGTTGCCTCACCGTTCTGCCCGACATTCGTAGATGAAAGGACATCACCGCCGATGGCCGAAAAACTTACGGGCGTGCCCGCCGCAACCGGATTACTGAAGGCGTCGGTTACGATCGCTGTGATCGTTACTTCGGATGTGTTGTCGGCCGGAAGCGTTTCCACCGGAGACGTCACGCTAATCAGTGCCACTGGACCGGCCGTCACTTCGATCGGAACACTGCCGTCCGCCTGTCCGACGCTTGCACGGACGATGACCATTCCGGTTTGAGTCGGCGGATAGAGCATCGTTGTCGCGATACCATCGGTTGTGCGGGAGCTTACGTCGCGCAGAGTACCGCCGTCAGTGGAGAAGAATACGAGCGTATTGTCAACAACGGGCAAATTATTCGCGTCAAATACGCGCGCGGTGATCAGAGCGCTGTCCTGACCGGCGGTTAGCTGAGGATCGGATGTTGAGACAACCACCGAGGCGGCTGCGGCCGGTTCGATGAAACTGACAAAGACCGTATCCGAGCTGTTTCCGAAGCTGGCGATGATGCGCGCAAGGCCGATTTCCGTTGACGAGACCAGAGTGGCCATCGCCGTGCCACTGAGCGGATCCGTGATCGCCGGCGAAGTCACCGTTCCCAAAGTCGTCGAGAACAGTACGGAAGCACCGCCGATCGGATTGTTGCTTGAGTTTCGGAGGCGCGCGTAGATAATCGTGGATGATTGGCCGTTATCAGCATAGAGTGAGTCATACGCGGTCCAAGCCGTCAGTGTGCCTTCAATCGTACTTTCTGTCCGGCTGACACGGATGTCAGTGGCTCGCATTTCGCCCATGCTGAGCAGCTCCGTACGCAGCAAATAGGCACCGGTATCGGACGGTGCGGTATACGTGGTGTGGGCCCGACCAAGGCTATCCGTTGCAAGAGTGATGTCCGGCAGGTTGCCCGCCAGGACTCCCCGATTCACACTGAAACGCACGTCCTCGTTTGCCGCCGGCTCCTGATTCTCACTCAATACCTGTGCCTCAATGGTCGCATTTGCGCCGGGCGCCATGATGCGTGGCTCGACGATAACGGTGTCGATGAATGATAGTGTGGGCCGGTTGCTTCCGGTGGGACTGATGTCGCCTTTCTGCTCGCAGCCGTACCAACTTACGGCGGTCAGCAGCAGAAGTGGTGGAATCCAAAATCTTGCGTTCAAGCGTCGTTTCATCGCGTCAACTCCTTCGCCTTTATGCGCAGTTGTACTCTTTCAGCTTGTAAAGCAGCGATCGGTGCGAAATCTCGAGCAACCGGGCTGCGTGAGTGCGATTGTTATTTGTCCTCTTCAGAGCCCGGAGTATCAGCTCCTGCTCAATCTGCGGCACCAACTCGGCCAAAGTCTGTTTGATACTCAATTGCTCCTCCGGAATCGCGATGCGGAAGGATGCGGCGTTTCGCCGGACTTCATCGGGAAGCGACTCCGCAGTCAGGCAGTTCGAGTCTGAGAGAACGACCGCTCGCTCAATAATGTTCTGCAATTCGCGCACATTCCCGGGCCACTTGTATTGCATCAAGCATTGCATGGCCTCGGGCGAAACGTCGACCTCCGATTTTCCCCCGGACAGCTTGTTTAGGAAATGGTGCACGAGCAGCGGAATATCCTCGGCTCGATCGCGAAGCGGCGGCATGTGAATCGGAATGATGTTCAGTCTGTAAAACAGATCTTCCCGAAACGTGCCGTCTTTCACATCCTGCTGCAGATTTCGCGAAGTAGCCGCGATGATGCGCACGTCGACCGTGACCTCGCCGATATCACCAAGCCGTCGAATTTTCCCTTCCTGTAACACTCGCAGCAACTTCACCTGCAGCGAGAGCGGAAGTTCACCGATTTCGTCCAAAAGCAATGTCCCGCCGTGAGCTTCTTCAAATAGCCCGCGCTTCGATTTTACCGCTCCGCTAAACGCACCCTTGGCATAACCGAATAGCTCTGATTCGAGCAGCGTTTCGGGGATCGCGGCACAATTCACGGTCACAAACATCTGATTGCGCGTGCGACTATTGAGGTGAATCAACCGCGCTATCACCTCTTTGCCCGTACCGGATTCGCCCGTAATCAGAACCGTGCTGCTGAATGGTGAGATTCTGAGCACCCGCTGGAACACGTCGCGGATCGCATCCGATTTGCCCACGATATTGTGGAACGAATATTTCTCCTCGACTTCTTTCCGCAGCCGTGCGTTTTCGACCTTCAGCCCGGACCGCTCAAGCGCCGCGGCGATCGTAAGATCCAAAATCTCCGGAGTCAGCTCTTCCTTCGCGATGTAGTCCAGCGCGCCGGCCTTTATGGCCTGCACCGCAGTCTGTACATGCCCGAAGGCCGTCATGATGATTATCGGCAGCTCTTTCCGAACATCTTTCAGTCTGCGCAAGACTTCCGTACCTTCTCCGTCCGGCAGGCGCTGATCGAGGAAGACCAGGTCATACTCATCCTCAAGTACGGCCTGCTGGGCGGCGTCTCCAGATGCGATTGTTCGGCAGCGGAGATCTCGCTCCTCGCAGTAGTGCTTTAAGTATTCTGCATATCCCGGTTCATCTTCGACGACCAGGATCTTTGTTTTTGGCATCGTCTGTTGATATTTGCCCGTGATACCCCACTCCAGTACCATGCAGTTCGCAAGCCTTGTGCCATGTGCTCCCCGCGCTCACAACTACGCCTGCGCAAGCACTTGCATAAGACATGTGACCGCAAAATCCGGCAAATCTGCACCGTTCATCGTGGGCAGGGGCGCAATTTGCCGCATAGTTCGGCCACCTCCGGCTCAGAACGGAAAAGCCCCGCGGCAACCCGCGAGGCTCTTCACTTTACGCTTGACCCTTTGGCCTGTGCATTCGCACCGGGCCGGGTCAAATCCCGCTCTTAGTTTACACCGTCCGGGGTCGCAGTCAACGAGGTCGCCGCGTTGTCGAGGCAGGTGACTACGATGTTGTACGAGGTCGGTGTCGACGCACCGTCATAGGTGTAGGTAAACGTCGCAAAGTTGTTCCCGCTGGGAAGCGACATGTACGGATCACCATTTGGATCCACAAGCACCGTCGTGGCGGTGGCCAAAGTCACGGCAGCCGGATAATCGGCATAGTCGATCTCGAACATACCAAGCGCCTGGCGGAACTGATTCAAGTCCGCGCGTGCCGCGCCAACGCGTGCACGATCCTGTGCGCCCATGAATCGCGGAACTGCAACAGCGGCCAGAATACCGATAATCACGATCACGACCAAGAGCTCGATCAGGGTGAATCCGCGGCGTGCCTTGCGGCTGCGAAATGCCTTCATCATTTTTCTCTCCAACAGGTTATTGGGTGTTTGGGTGTTCACATGTGGTCTCACTGACTCTGTTTGGCAAGGCACGTGCCACATCTGCGAGCACTGACTATCTAATTGTATTCTCTTTGCTTTCGAGTGATGGGCGAGGGATGTCAACTATGAGTGACCCGGTCATCGTCAGCAATTTGCAATGCGAACCGCGAGAACCCCCGCTCAATTCCACCATGAGACGGGTCTTATCTACTGCCGAGGTCCCTCGATACCATAGCGCTGGAGCTTTCGATAAATCGTCGACGGATCGATACCCAGGATTTCAGACGCTCGCTTTTTCTGCCAGCCCGTGGACTCCAGCACGCGTATCAGATGATCTCTCTCGACTTCTTCCAGCGTGCCACGCGGATCAACGCCGCTGATTGTCGAACTCATCACGTTTTCCGGAGCCAGTTTACTCGGAAACGCGGACAGCGTGAGCACATCGGATTCCGCGAGAATAACAGCCCGTTCAATCGTGTTTTCCAGCTCCCGAACATTCCCCGGCCAGTTATAATTGCGAATTACCGCCCGGCACTCTTCAGAGAGCACTTTTGCGGTCAGCGCATGGCGACGACACGATCTTTCCAGGAAGTACTCGGCGAGTTCAAGAATCTCGGTTGGACGTTCGCGCAACGCCTTGATGTGAATCGGAATGACCGAGAGTCGATAATACAAGTCTGATCTGAATTCACCCGACTTTTGCTTTTTCTCCAGATCCGCGTTCGTTGCAGCAATCACGCGCACGTCTACGCGAATCGGGCGGGTTGATCCCAGCGGCAGGATTTCCCGTTCCTGCAAAGCCCGCAGGAGTTTTACCTGCAATGCAGGCGACATGTCTCCGATCTCGTCAAGGAAGAGCGTTCCTCCGCTGGCAATCTTGAACAACCCGTCCTTATCACGAATCGCCCCCGTAAAACTTCCGCGCAGATGGCCAAAGAGCTCGCTCTCCAATAGCGTATCCGGCAATGCGGCGCAATTTACGGTCACGAACTCGCTTCGCGCACGCTCCGAGTGATGATGAATTGTCTGGGCGACGATTTCCTTGCCCGTGCCGGACTCGCCGGTAATGAGGATCGTGGAGTCGGATGGTGCGACTCTTCGGACGAGTTCCAACAATTGCACAGTTTCCGGTGAGGAGCCGACCAGCTTCGGAGCACCGCCTTCGTCCAATAACTTCGCCTTCAACCTGCGGTTTTCGCGTTTCAATGCCAGCCGATCGAGCGATTTTTCAATGA
>CAZGVT010000070.1:0-12052 GCA_964529255.1 uncultured Alphaproteobacteria bacterium
AAGGCGGTATGCAGGCCGAGAGATCCCGGACCTTCGCGCGGCGAAGACTGGCGCGAAGTCCGGGATGACAGGTGAAGAATCAAGAATAAGCGGATCAGAATCATGTCCTCATTGGGAACATTAGCCGCCCCACTCGCCCTCGTGTTGCTGATCGGTTGCGGGAGCGATACGCTTGTGCAGGAGATCGAGTCTTTGCGCAAATCGGGACGCGCGAAAGACGGCAGAGACAAGGCTCTTGAAGCGCTGAGCGAGAATCCCTCCCGGAAGAAAGTATGGCTGGAATTCGTTCGCTGTACGATCGAGCAGGCGCGCGGTGCGGAGCGCAGCGGAGAAGATCCGTTTCCGTTTGTTACGCAGGCGGCGGTGGCTTGCGTGAGTGTGTATCGAAAGGAAAAGCAAAAGCCGTCGCAGGATTGGAAGGTCGCGAGTACCACGACGGCCACCGAACTGACCCGTCAGGCCAATCAGATCATGACCACGATGCATACGCAAGTGCGGGCCGCAGAGTACGCTGAACAGATGAGACAACGTACGAAGACCGGCCTGCAAGTAACGATGGAAGCCTTGCAGTCGATGGACAAAGTAGATGGTTTTCGGCGCGACGGACGTGAATTGCTCTATCGAGAGACCGCAATTGAGATATTGCTTGCGGCACTGCCGGAGCTATCTGAAGGGACGACGGCAACGTTGACGAATCAACTGTCGCTGACGAGGACCGAGTGGATACAGACTTTGGAGCTTGGACCGGATTATACGCAACCGATAATCGCGCGTTCACAGCAGCAGGTGAATGCCGCTTTGGATAAGGCTACGGATGACATGAAAGAGCTGGGTTATTTTCTGGTGGAGTCCATAGTGGATAACGGCATACTATAGATGATTGCACTGGTTATAGACGGCGGCGGTACGAAGACACGTGCCTGGCTGGCAGATTCGGAACAGCGAAGAGCGATTGCCAACGCCGAATCGACGGCTTCGAATTTCGGGCAAGTTGGTGCCGACGGTTTGAGATCCGTGTTGGAGGATCTGGTTGCAAAGCTTCCTCACTCTTCGAAGATTGAGGCGGCGATTCTCGGTTTGGCGGGAGTCGGGCGGGAGACCGAGCGACAACGGGCGCTGGCTGTGGCGAATGAGGTTTTTCGTCCGGCCCCGGTGCGAATGCTCACCGATGCCGAGTTGGCCTATCACGGCGCATTTCCGGAGGGGAAGCACGGCATTCTATTGATTGCGGGGACGGGCAGCATCGCCTTTTATCGCACTCCGATAGGTCAGGAATTCGCGCGAGCGGGAGGATGGGGACCGCTGCTGGGCGACGAAGGCGGAGGGGTGTGGCTGGGTCGCGAAGTACTTCGGCATTGTCTGTTAGAGTGGGAACAGGACGAACTTTCGGAATTTCACGCGGCCGTGCTGGCTGCTCTTGAGGTGGAAGAGACTCCGGAAATTCTCACGGCGGTTTATGCCCGTCAGTTTGGACCGGCGCAGTGGTCGAAGCTTGCTCCATTGGTTTTCGAGTATGCTCAAGCGCATCCATCGGCGATGCGGATTCTGAAGCGCATGGCGATTGAGATGATCGAGTTGGTTGAGCGATTGGCGGAGAGACTTGCGCCGGAAGTGAGCGAATTGCCATTCGTCGTGATGGGCGGGTTGTGGGAGCGGCGTGCGGTGCTGCAACCGCTCTTTGAGGAGGAGATTCGGTTGCGCAATCTGCCGCTGATCATCACTGAACCTGCGGGAGGGCCACTCGAAGGCGGGCTCAATCTGCTTGATGAGATGCGAAAGCATGTGAGGACGGTGTGAAGATCAGGGCTTTTTGAGTACTGGGGGATGGTATGCACATCGCCTCGGGAGTGACGCCGAACGGCAGTCGTAGACTAGAACGCAATCTCTGATCCGGAAAAATGGCGCGGCGCGTGGATTCACGCGCCGCGTCTGTGTTGTCACCGATCCTGGTCAGGAGGTCTCGACATGGGTGTGTATGCGAAGCTCCCCTGCCCCCATGAATGTGGGATTAGTGAATGGTCACTCCTGCTGGATGATGCGACGGATGAGAATCCGCTCGGCCACCATCACTGTTCCGCCTTCCCGATACTCGGTCTCCTTGACAATGCCGACGGATTGCGGTTTGATCCATATTTCCGTATTGGTTTCGTCCGGGCGGAACCACTGATAGCCCATGCAGCCCGTGTAACTGGTATCTCCAACTTGAACCAGCGAATTCACGCCGACGACGAGCACGCAATCCTGACCCACGCGACTGAATTGGCCGATCGATCCGGGATAGCGATACAAGGTCACCGGGTTAGGACTTACCGGCAATGGATAGGGTACCATGGCGGTGCCGAAATCACTATTACGTAAGTAGTAGAGCGAATCTCGTTCTCCACCGGGAAGGGGCCATTCGGCCATGAGGTAGTAGTCGACTCCATTGGCCATCCCAACAGCCGAAACCTGTCTGGCGATGGTGATATCCTGTCCACCGATGCTGTCCACCTCGTACTCCCAATAGTTGCCGAGGCAGAGTGGGAGTAAGCCGAAGGAGCAGTATCGGAAATCCACGCGGATTTGGATCCAGACCGATGGTCCAAAACTGTTGACGGCCCGCAGGCGATAGTAGTAGACCTCGGGTACGTCACCGAGTTCGTCGGAATAGGTCTCGACACTTGCCGGGACGAAGGCGAGCGGCTCGAAGCCCTGACCCGAAGTACTCCGCTGCAACTCGAACTGATCTTCATCGGCGCTGCGGTCGGCCCACGTCAAGATCACGCGCTGACCAAGTATAACGGATGCCTCGAGGCTATCGGGGGCTGCGGGGGCACCGGGAGGAGGCGTGGTGGCCGAGGCGGAATCCAGACTCCAACTGGTGCCGAACTGATTCTGTGCTCCGACCCGATAGAAATACGATTGGTCCGGTTGGGCAGTAGAATCATAGTAGACCGTTATCAGCGCGGGTGTAATTGCCAAGTCCGCCCAACTGCCTGAGGCGCCGTGACGTTGAATGGCGAAGGAGGTCTCTCCGCTGAAACGCCGCCAGCGGAGTTCGATGACCGTTGGACCGAGTGCGGTCGCGCGGATGGAGTCCGGCGCCGGTGGCAGGGTCGGACTCTGGGTCGATCCTTCCCGTTCATTGGAAGGAGCGGATTCTCCGGCTTCATTATATGCGGTTACTCGCCAGGCATAAGTAGTCGCCGCCTGCAAGTCCTCTACCGTGTGCGTGGTAGTCCCCAATCCGGGGTGGGCGGCGATCTGTTCGAAGAACGCCCAAACGTCCGGAGCCGTGCGAATATACAGGCGAAATCCGTCCTCGTCATCCGCGAGATCGTTCCAGCTCAGGCTCATCGAGTTCAAAGTAACGCTATTGATGTTCAGCAGATTGGGCCCTTCAGGCGGCAACGGCTGCACAATCGGTGGGTCCTTTTTGTCCGAGCACGAGAGGAGAAGTGCGGTGAGCAGGAGGAGGATTGCTCTTGTGATGGTGGTCAAGGCGGGGATACTATTCACGATGGGAATTGGTTATTGATGCGTGCGCGGACGGAGGACTCAGGCATGTAGACGCAAGACTTGAAGGCTGAAGAGTCGTTTCTTTACGGCGGGGTGTGGGCACCCCGCTCGGCGAGTTGAGCACGAGACGCAAGGCTCATCGGGAGCTGAGTGCATCAAACTATTTCGGTTCTTCGCCGGAGCGGAATCCGAATCCGCTCTGCCCTGCCTGTGGTTGGCCATGCAATTTGACTTCGCCAAATTGTTTTTCGTAGCGCTCGATGTTCTCTTTCAGCGCATTGAGCAAAAACTTGGTGTGCGCAGGAGTCATAATGATGCGGGATTGCACGGAGGCTTTCGGCGCACCGGGGACCATCCTGGCGAAATCAATGAAGAACTCTGCGGGGCTGTGAGAGATTAGAGCCAGATTCGAGTAGATGCCCTCGGCCACTTTCTCGTCAAGCTGAATATTAATCTGTTGCGGTTTTGGTTCGATCGCCATAACTTGTGCTTTAGGTTCGGAGTTTGTGAACAAATGTCCAGAGCGGGCGGAAGGATAAGGAAGTGATTTCTTGCCGGAAAGTCAATACGCGATGGCGGCGATGCGGTTCGCCCTCCTTGAGGACAGGTTCAATTGATGCACGATCTTGGTACGCAGAGGCTTCGGCTGGAGGTGCCGGAGGTAGATTTGGCGGGTGCATATCGCGCCTGTTACCTTGGCTAAAAGATCGACAAGGATCAGGAGCGAAAAGGGCTGAGGTTTGAGGCGTTGGCCGACGCGACTCCATACATTTTCGAGGAGTGCGGAATGCATCGGGTCATGGCCGCCTACCGGCCTGAAGATGCGCGAAGCGGATGGTTGCCGCTTCGGCTCGGATTCGGGATAGAGGGCTTTGCGAGGGATTATCTCCTTCTCGACGCGGCTTGGCGAGATCATGTATTGACCGCGAAGGAGAGATCCGGACAAGACACTGACACGCAAACAGGCAGACACACAGACACGCAGACAGTTGGACACTGAAAACGAAATGAGCAAGCGACTGTTTTTGATTGATGGTTCGGCGCAGATGTATCGCGCGCATTTTGCGTTTATCCGCAATCCACTGCGGACCAGCCGGGGTGAAATCACCTCGGCGATTTTCGGTTTTTTGAATACTCTACTGGCAATCATCGAGAAGGAGAACCCGACTCACCTTGCGATTGTGTTTGACACCGCGGAACCGACCTTTCGGCACAAGGCCTATGCGGAATACAAGGCCACGCGTCAGAAAATGCCGGAAGAGCTTGTGGACCAGCTTGGCAGATTGGATCAAGTATTGAACGCGACAGGGATTCCGATCCTCGCAAAACCGGGATGGGAAGCTGACGATGTGATCGGAACTCTTGCGCGCGCGGGCGAGGAGCAGGGGTTTGAGGTGTACATGGTGACGGGCGACAAGGACTATCAGCAGTTGGTCAGCGAGCGCGTTTTCTTGTGGAATCCGAGCAAAGACGAAGGCTCGATCATGGGCCCGGCTGAGGTGAAGGAACATTTTGGTGTCTTGCCTGACCGGGTGATTGATGTGCTCGCGCTGACCGGTGACAGTTCTGATAATGTGCCGGGAGTGCAGGGAATCGGGCCGAAGACGGCGGTGAAGTTGATCGAGGAGTTCGGATCTCTGGAGGGAGTGCTTGAGGCAGCCTCCTCGATGAAGCCGGGGAAAGTGAAAGAGTCGCTGATCCGGGAACGCGAGCAGGCCCTGCTCTCGAAAGATTTGGTAACGATTGACCGGCATGCACCGGTCGATACCAATTTAGAGGCGTTGGTGATGAAGCCGATATGGAATCCCGAGTTAGACCGGCTGTTGAACGATCTTGAGTTGCACAGGCTCGCGGAGCGCATTCGCAACCGAGAGGGAGTGGCCACAGCAAGCGATCAGCCCAAAGCGGCAAGGAATTACCGCCTGATCACGGATGCTGCCGAATTTCGGGGACTTGTGGACAAATGGCGCACTCGGAAGCCGTTGCTCTCCATCGACGTTGAAACGACGGCAATTGATCCGATGCGGGCTGAGCTTGTTGGGGCGAGCTTTTCCGCGGAGGAAGGAGAGGCATATTATGTCTCGATGGCTCAATTTACGGACTCGTCGAGTGGAGCAAGCGGTCGAACGCAGGAGTTTGTTCGTTTTGGGACTCCGGTCGCGCATCCGACGGCGGCATTTTTGAGCATGGCGCGCCCGCTGTATGAGGATCCCATGGTTCCGAAGACGGGTCAGAATTTGAAATACGATTGTCTGGTGCTCAAGACCTATGGGATCGAAGTGGCGGGTGTGTCATTTGACACCATTCTCGCCGCATATTTGATTCAGCCCGGGAGCCGAAATCTGAACATTGATGACCTCTCGCGTGATTACTTGAACTTGCCAAAGATCGCGACGGCGGAACTTCTCGGCTCGGGCAAGGGACAGATATCGATGCTTGAGGTGGACCCTCAGACAGTCGCCGAGTATGCCTGCGAGGATGCAGATTACGCGCTCCGATTGTCGAGTGTACTTAGTGGGAAGTTGGGTTCGCAGGAAAAGCTGCTGAGGGAAATCGAGCTGCCACTGTCTCCGGTATTGTTGGAGATGGAGTGGCATGGGATCCGGCTTAAACTGGACTTAATGACCCAAATTGGTCAGGAATTGGAAAGGGATATGGCAAGGTTGCAGGAGGCCTGTTACCGGGCCGCCGGTGAGAGCTTCAATCTCAACTCTCCGAAGCAACTGGCGGCGATTCTGTTTGACAAATTGAAGTTGCCAGTACAGAAGAGGCTGAAGACCGGACCGTCGACCGATGTAGATACGCTGATGGCTCTGGCCCCGATGCACGACCTGCCGATGACCCTGCTTGAGTACCGGACGCTGTCCAAGTTGAAGAGCACTTACGTCGATGCGTTGCCGACGATGGTGCATCCGCAGACCGGTCGCGTGCATACCACATTCAGTCAAACGGTGGCGGCGACGGGGCGATTGGCCTCGAACAATCCGAATCTGCAGAATATCCCGATTCGAACGGAAGCGGGGCGTCGAATCCGGGAGGCTTTCATACCGCGCGACCCGGGCTGGGAGCTGATTTCGAGCGATTACAGTCAGATCGAGCTGCGCATCATGGCGCATCTTTCGGGCGACGAGAAGTTGGTTTCAGCGTTTCAGCGAGGCGGAGATATCCACACGGAGACAGCGGCGCTGGTTTTCCGCTGCCGGCTTGAGGATGTGACACCGGATATGCGGCGGGCAGCCAAGACCGTCAATTTCGGTATCATCTACGGTCAGACGGACTTTGGACTCGCTCAGGAGTTGGGAATTCCGCGCGCGGAGGCCAGGACATTCCGGGACAACTATTTTCAGCTCTACCCCGGTGTGGCGGCATTCATGAAGCGAACAGTGGAGTCATGCCGGGAACGCGGATATGTGGAGACCATCTGTGGGCGGCAGCGGAAGATTCCCGACATTCACGCGAAGGAGCGTCAGGTGCGCGAGTTTGCTGAACGGACGGCGATCAACACGCCGGTCCAGGGCAGCGCAGCGGACATGATCAAGCTGGCAATGATAGGAATACATCGCCGCCTCAAGACGGAAAAGTTTGCCGCAAGGATGCTGCTTCAGGTGCACGACGAGTTGGTACTGGAAGCTCCGAGCGAAGAGATTGAGCGGGTCACGGAGCTGGTGCGAGCTGGGATGCAGAACGCTCTGCCATTGTCGGTTCCGGTGGTCGTTGACGTGGGTCGAGGGTTGAACTGGCTGGCCGCGCACTGAGCCGGAATGAGACTTTCCGGCGGTTTGCGGCGCCTGAATCGTGGCGAAAATGAGCGTGCGATGGGCCTCTCACCCATCTCGCTTGCTCCACTTGAACCTCAAAATCGAGAAAGGACTTGCATTTTCGGATTTTGTGTTATATATTTCGCGTGACTTGGAAACGGCGACAAGAGAAGTAATGCGAGACGCCGAAGTGATCTTTGAATGGACCGTTCATCCGCTGAGAGCAGAGCCGAAGAAGCTCGCGGTCTTCGTTGTCTCCCTCGTGGCCGTGGGTTTAGCGGTCTGGTTGAGCTTCGGAGAGTTGTCGTGGGTGGTGATTTCGCTGCTCTTTCTGCTGGGCGCTTTGCACCGATTTTGGCTGCCGACTCTGATTCGGGTCAGCGAACGTGAGATCGAGATACGTCGCTGGTTCATTCGGACCAGTCATGCTCTCTCGAACTATAAGCGCGCGGAGATCGGTTTGCGGTGGGTGCATCTGTCCACGTTCAGCGAAGTCAATCGACTGGATCACTATCGTGGATTGTTGTTGCCGCTGGCAGATGACGGGAACGAATTCAAGGCGTTCATCCGCGGGCGGTTTGAGTCGAAGGAGTGGGAATGAAGTCGACTCCTCCGGACTACCTGGCCCCCGAGCAGATCGAGCTTTTCGAGCGGCTTTCGGATTTTCTGGTTCGGCGCCGGCTTACGGTTCCGGCGATCCTGTTCCTCGAATCGGTTCGGCCGTTGAATTTCATCGGCTCTCAGGCGATGGTGTTCTTCTCGCCGTTTGTGCACGCTCTGTTCGATGTTCGGCAGTATGATTTGATTCAGAAGGCGCTGGAGCGGCGGGAGACTTTGGGTTGGCTGACGGAGCTGCTCGAGGGCAAGGAAGAGATCCAGATCGCCGCCGAAAAGTCTCGCAAGGCGGCCACGAAGGCTGCGCGCAAGGCACGAAAGGCGAGCGGTTGAAATCCCCCGCGAGTTGATGGTAGACTGATCGCTCGCGATCCACAACGCACCGGAACCGGACGGTTGTTCGTGCGTTTGAATGGAAAACGGCCCGATCCTTGCAAACTGTTTCAGGTCGAGTCGTTAGTTCATTAATTCCGGAAACGATTTATCGCCCTTCTCACGAAGGCTGTCGATACCAAGCTGTTGGCCGGTCCGCCGAACTGCGGAAGGCCAGCGAGAAAGGGTTCGCCGCACGAACCCGACACTGGCCGATCACAGACTCACGAAAGTGAGGGCAGCGTGTAGTCTGCCGGCCCAACACCGATCGTTTCCGAACGAGTCCCTGCCCCAACGTCAGTTCAAGGAGAGTCCGACATGACGCCTGCTAAGAAGAGCACGGCCAAGAAGGCGACGAAGAAGAAGGCGACGGCGAAGAAGGCCGCCCCGAAGAGGAAGAAGGCGACGGCGAAGAAGTCGACCGCCAAGAAGGCGACGAAGAAGAAGAAGTCGACCGCCAAGAAGGCCGCCCCGAAGAAGAAGAGAACGGCCAAGAAGTCGACCGCCAAGAAGGCCGCCCCGAAGAAGAAGAGAACAGCCAAGAAGTCGACCGCCAAGAAGGCGACGAAGAAGAAGGCCGCCCCGAAGAAGAGAACGGCCAAGAAATCGACCGCCAAGAAGGCGACGAAGAAAAAGGCTGCCCCGAAGCGCAAGAGAACTGCCAAGAAGGCTGCTCCGGCTGCTCCGGCGATGATGTAAGATCGCTGTTGCAAGCGTTTTTCGCTTTGCGTGAAGCCGGCCCGTATAACTGGGCCGGTTTTCTTTTTGTCCCTTGCAAAGCTGGGGGAAATTTGCTAAGCTACGGGGTGCTTGGGAGGGCTCGGGAACGCAGGGATCGTCGGCAAGTGACAATTGCCGAGGCAGAGCGATGCTTCGCCCCCTCGAAGGTTCAGGGCTTCAGCATGACAAAAGAGTGTAGAGGACAAACGAGTGATAAGGACGGGTGCTTCCACCCACAATCGGCCGTGACTGACTTATGGCAACATTGAATAGCCTTTTTCGCGAGTTGGGCGAGCGCCCGGATGGGGCGCAAACATTGGCGGTTCTCCAAGAAATTGCCCAGCGGGAACTGGGTGGGCGCGACCTCTTGCGTTTTCACGACAGTATTCTGTTTTACAAGGCTTACCCTCGTTCGGCGGAGATGCGAAAGTTTTGCGAGCGCGAGCTGAACGGCTTCTACGCACGCGCCCGTTCACTGAGCGATGACGAACGGGAGTTGCTCGACCAGTCGGGGGTCGTGGGTTCGCGGCTGTACTACGGGTATGATGACGCGACCGCGCGCTGGCTGGTGAGCAAGCAGCAGGGGCAGATCGATATCCACTGGGACGAGTATGAAGATCGCGACAGCGATCCGCTCTCGGCCTTCTTACCGGTCTTCCTCTCCCCCGCCGAGCAGGATGCGGTTGACGATTCAAATCTGAGCACGCGGGAGGTTATCGAAGCGGCGAAGGGCGAGTCGAACAGTCTGGAGTGGGTTCTGGGACGATTCGCGGCCTGCTATGCTCCGGAGGCGCGGGCCGATCTTTATGATCCCTTACAGCTTCCGTTGGAGTTGGAGCTGATTCCGGAGGGGCCATCTCGGACGCTGGTTGACGACGGGCAACCGGAGGAGCTATTCATTTGGGATCCGGTGGCGGCAAAGGCGAAGATTGACTTGACCACGGAAGTCTTGCGGCCGTTGGCTCTGCCTGATCCATTACCGAAGAAAAAGGGCGAGTACTACCTTGATCTGGCGCATGCGATTCTGCTGGTGAGACTACGTGAACTCTATCCGTTGACACATGGCAACCCGGAGGAGGTTTATGACATTCCGCTGGAGCGCGGGAGTCGCGTGGTCTGGTGGTTCATGCGACCGCGCTCGCGATTGCCCATGGAGGCCGGATGGGCTTGTCTGCTGTTCAAGAACAACGTCCCCATCGGCTACGGGGCCGGAGGGATACTCCATCACCGAAATGAGATTTCTATCAATGTCTTTGATACCTTTCGAGGAGGAGAGGCGGCATGGCTGTACGCACAATATGCCCGGATTTGTCACTCCCTCTGCCCCGCGCCGTGGCTCGTCACCCGAAAGTGGCAGCTCGGCGGAGACGGTAACGAGGAAGGCATCGCGGCGGGAAGTTATTGGTTCTATGATAAGCTCGGCTTCCGTTCAACCGACGCCGCGCTGCGTAAGATCGCCGATCAGGAACGAAGGCTGATCGCCAAAACTCCGGGTTACCGCACCCCCAAGCGCGTGCTCAGGAAGCTCGCCGAGGCGGATGTGGTGTTTTCGCTGGAAGGTAAGTCGCCATCGGAGTATCGGGAGTATCCACTGGGACACGCCGGATTGCTCACCGCCCAACTGATTGCGAACCGCTACGGCGGAGATCGCGAACAGCTCACCCACAAGATTCTGCAGGACCTGCACCGTGCGTTTGGGATCGAGCACGCCCGATGGTCTGCCGAGGAAAAACACCGCGCCGCCCTCTTCGGGCTGCTCGCCTTTGCCATTCCAAGCTTTTCGACTTGGAACCAAGCCGAGCGCGCGGCCGCCGCCGAACTCTGGAAATTGAAGGGCTCACACCGCGAGGCCGACTATGCAAGGGCTATCCGACACGCGCTGAAGTTCTTCCATACGATTGCCGCTGCAAGGGCGCCAAAGTCCGTCTGAGTTAAGGTTTCAACTTTCACGTTGCCAGCCAAATCCCTTGATCCCAGCGCTCCGAGCCTTTCGACACCGAAACTACCGGCTATATTTCACCGGATTCGCCATATCCATGATGGGTTCGTGGATGCAGACACTTGCACAACAGTGGCTGGTCTGGCGGCTCACGGAATCTCCATTCTGGCTCGGGCTGGTGGGCTCTATGCCGCAGCTGCCGTCGCTGGTGCTGGGTCCGTTTGGCGGAGCGATTGTCGACCGCTATTTCAAGCGATCGGTACTGATTCTCACTCAGGTTGGCCTTGGCCTCTCGGCACTTGCGCTGGCCTACTTCACCTTGAGTGGGGAGATCACGAAGTGGCAGATTCTCGCAATTGCGGCGATCTCGGGAATTTTCGTCGCGATTGACACTCCGGCTCGGCTCTCGTTCGCTCAGGATCTGGTGGGCAAGGATGAGGTTGGAAACGCGGTGGCGCTGAATTCGACGACGTTCAATGCGGCGCGTCTGATCGGTCCATCAATCGCCGGGCTGCTGGTGCCATTGATTGGCGAGGGTGGCATCTTTGCCGTGAACGCCGCTACTTATCTCGCGCTGGTTGCGACTTTGAGTATGATGCGCGAACTTCCGCCACCCGTACGGACAGGTCGGTCGATTGGTTCGGAGTTGCGGGAAGCCTACCGGTTTGTTCAGCACTCACCGCTGCACCGCACATTGATCATGAATGTGATGATCTTCGGATTGATCGGATTCAGCTATGCGCCGCTAATGCCGATTTTCGCCGATCACGTTCTGGACGTTGGGGTGCGTGGACTCGGAATCCTGATGGGGACAATCGGGTTGGGTGCGCTGGCAGGGGGTATTCAGCAGGCGATGCTGCCACCGGACGCCAAGCGGGGAAAACATGTGATCTTCGGCGCGCTGGGACTGGGTGTGTTTGCCGTGTGTTTTGCAATCTCGCGTAATTTCTACCTTTCCCTGCCGTTCCTGTTTGGGTTGGGTTTTTCATTTGTGAATATGCTCGCATCAACGAATACGCTATTGCAGATGTATGCACCGGACCATCTGCGCGGTCGCGTGCTCGGATTTTATACGACCGCGTTTCTTGGAGTCCTTCCGATTGCGAATTTTCTGGCGGGGATCGTTGCGGGCTGGGTGGGTGCGCCGCTC
>CAZGVT010000071.1:0-2179 GCA_964529255.1 uncultured Alphaproteobacteria bacterium
GGACAGCGGCTGAATCCTGTGAACGCCCGGACCGGTGATGTTGAAGCGGATCGTCTCGTTAAACAAGAATACTTCCTGACTGACCACGCTCACTAGGCGGCGCAATTCAAGCAGCCGCAATTCCGAGCAGGGTACGCCGTCGAGCAAAATACGACCCTGTTGCACATCATAAAATCGCGGAATGAGATTCGCAAGTGTGGTCTTGCCCGATCCGCTGCGACCCACTAGAGCGATTTTCTCATGCCTGCCGATGCTGAGATCAATATCCTTGAGCACCCAATCCGGACTCTGCGGATACTTGAACCAAACGTGCTCGAAACGAACCTCCCGCTCCACGTCCGTGATGTGCGATCGGCCTTGATCGAGCGGTTCTTGCGGCTCTTCAATCAACGCGCTAAGCCGGCTGCCCGCCGCCGAGCCGACCTGCATGTTGTTAAAAATTCCGCCGATGCTGCGAATCGGCGCAAGTATGGCGAACAGCACGATGATAAAGCGAATGAAATCCTCGGCATCGAGTAACTCCCCGGCCAAAACCTGCCGACCTCCGAAAAGCAATACCAAAGCGATAATTGCCACGCCAATCGTCTCGGAGAGCGGCTGTGCCATGCGCTCCAATCTCGCAAGTCGAAGACTGTGAAAGAACAGCTCCCCCGAGCGCTGCTCAAAACGGCCCGCCTCGAGGCGCTCCGTGCCAAACTGTTTGATCACGCGAGCGCCGGAAATCGCCTCCTGCAAGTAGGCGGTAATCTCGCCAAGCTTCGCTTGAATACGGCCGCTCTTCCGCTTCAAGCTCTTCCCCGTTGCACGATACACCAGTCCGAACAGCGGCACGATGATCAGCGTCGTCAACGTGAGTTCCCACGAGATCGAAATGAGAATGATGAACAGCGTGATCACCGTCAGCGGATCACGAAGCGCCTGCGTGAACACGCGTTGAAACATCAAACTGAGCACATACACGTCGTTCATCACACTCGACATCACTTCTCCGGTCGCGCGGCGGTCGAAGAACGTGTAAGGCAAGCGGGCAAGATGCGCAAATACCATGTCTCGCAAGTCTTTCACCATGCGCTGCTCGACGAATGATACGAAATGCATCTGCCCGTAGGCAAACAAGTTCTTGACAAGAAATACTGCGATCAACAGGATACACAGATTGCCCAACGTCTCCGCGGGAGTGTCGCCTTGAAACCAGGACCAGAACCAGATCTTCAGCGATTCATACCAACCTTCAAATCCCGTTGCCTGTGGCGGCGTGCCCTGTTTCCCCGGCATGAAAATGAGCGTCAGCACGGGTGCCGCCAGCCACAACGACAGCGCGTTAAACACGACGTAGCCGAGCGAACATAGCGCAGTCGCGATGAGGGAACCGCGATAGCGCCTAAAGGGATTGATAAAGCGCAGGTAAGTGGTCAAACGTTTGCCCGAAATTGGATACTTGAAACTCTAAACGCGAATCAGAACGCACTTCATTACGCCGAGGCACCCGTCCCCGGGTGCCCGGAATCTTCACACTCCGGTCTTCCGTCTCACGGCGTCGAGCACCTTCTCCACGTGCTCCGCCATCCTGTCCCAGTTAAAAGTCTCTTCGATGGCGTTCTTGCCCGCGCAGATCCATTGACCGCGAAGCTCCGGGTCGCGATAAGCTTCGAGTATCGCTCTGGACATCGCTACCGAATCGCCCGGCGGAACGAGCCTGCCGCGTATGCCGTCGCTGACGATCTCTTCCGAGCCGGGTATCCGCGTAGCGATAATCGGCACGCCCGATGACCAGGCTTCCAGAATGAAATTCGAGACTCCTTCGCGATAGGAAGACGACACGGCCAGATCAGCCTGCTTCAACACTCCGGCAAGATTGCTGGTGAACCCCTCCAATCGCACCCGGTCTTCGATCCGCCGCTCATGAATCCGCCGCTCAAGCACACGATCCATGTCGCCTTTGCCAAATATCGCACAGCGCAGCTTCGGCGCTTCACGCAGCGCCAGTGCCATCGCTTCAATCAGCACATCAAATCCCTTGTCCGATTCAATCCGTCCTGCGGCAACCACCAGAAACTCTCCCTCGGCTTTCAGCGGAGGGACCGGATCGAGCGAATAGGTGCGGTCGACGCCATTGTAGATCACGTGAATCCGATCTGCGTTTACCCACGGATAACGGGCGATGCTTGCCTTCACCGCA
>CAZGVT010000071.1:2189-11969 GCA_964529255.1 uncultured Alphaproteobacteria bacterium
GCATGCGCATTGACAATGATCGCCTTGGGCCACTTGCCATATCGCAGCCGCTCCTTCAAGCTGTCGCGCAAATCACGAGTGATGCCCATTCGCATGACATAGGCCGCACCGGTTCCTGCACAGGCGAACCCACCCAGCCAATAGTCCCGGCTGCGGGTCGGCATGAAAATTTCAATCTCTCGTGTAGAAATCAGGCGCCGGAGCTTCCAGACGGTCTGCACGTCGGCGTCGTTGCGAAAGGGCAGCGTGACGAACTCACAGATCCCGCGCTCGTGCGGGTCCCAGACGGCAAAGTCGCGAATCGCAATCGTCACCCCGTGGCCGCGCCGATGCAGGCTCTCGGCCGCACGGAGGGTCCATTTCTCTGTGCCTCCCCAGACCAGCGACGAATTGACGAACAGAATGTTCATAATTTGAAGGGAATAATATCCGCAAATTTCACAGAAATGTCAAAAGAACAGACGGATAAACGGGAAATATTTCACAAATACGGCTTGACTCCCGAAGAGAATTTTCGCATATTTTAGCTGCAATAGGAGGCAATCCAAACGTCTCGGAACAACGCCTGTTGCAGGGTCAAATTTAGCGTTTACAATGAGTTTAGAACACACTTCGCTCGACCGCGTGCCGCCCGGATCGCGCTGTCTTATCGTTTCGCTGGATGAATCCTCGGAAAGCTTGCTGCGATTGATGGAAATGGGGCTCATTCCCGGAGCGTATGTCGTGATGGAAAGAACGGCTCCTCTCAATAGCCCGTTCAGTGTTCGACTTCCGGGCTGCGTACTTGCCGTGAGGCGAGATGATGCAGAGCGTGTCACCGTAACCGACGTTCACGCCGCCGGGACCAAGACTCACTGAGTTCATGACAATTTCTCCGCTGCCGTCCTTAATCGGTCCTGACATGCTCGACGAAGCTGCGCGCCTGTTTGAACCTGTACCCGATTTCCCGGTTCCCGGAATCACCTTCCGGGATATTTCGCCTCTTTTGGTGTCGCCTCGCCATTTTGCCGCATGTATGGCCGCGTTGAAACGGAAATCTGAGCGGGCGCCACTCGTTGCCGCGGATGCGATTCTTGCCGTAGACGCTCGCGGATTCATCTTTGCCTCGCCGCTTGCGCTGGACAGCCATCGCGGACTGGTGATGGTTCGCAAAGCCGGTAAGCTCCCGAATACCGATGTTCGCGGTGATCAAAAAACGGAATACGGCGCCGATGTACTGACGTTTCAATCGCGCTTCGTCCGCGGTACGCGGTTCTTTGTCGTGGATGACGTTGCCGCAACCGGCGGCACGGTGGATTCCATCGTCCAGATGGCGGAGGCCTGCGGCGGGCACTATCTGGCCACGCTATGTGTGCTCGATTTGCGGTATTGCCGCGAGGGGCGAAGGAACGACGTGATTTCGGTTTTCCATATGGACACACCAACAGGGGAAGTCCTTGTCACTGCCGAGTGACAGGCAGAAAGCGATCGTGACCACCCCTGTAACCATCAGTTCGGAGTACGTTCAAGACGTCGATCAGCGGCGGGTCGTCGTCGCGATTGCCGGCAATCCGAATGCGGGGAAGACAACCGTCTTCAATGCGCTTACGGGGACGAGACAGAAAGTCGGCAATTATCCCGGTGTCACCGTCGAACGCAAGACCGGTTATCTGACCCTGCCTTCGGGCAAAGTCGTCGACGTGGTCGATCTTCCCGGTTGTTATAGTCTTGCTGCGCGATCTCCCGAAGAACAGATTGCGCACGATGTACTGCTCGGCGAGATGGAGGGCGAAACCCGGCCCGATCAGGTAATCGTCGTGCTCGATGCGTCCAATCTTCAGCGCAATCTCTTTCTCGCGACACAGATTCGCGATCTTGGACTGCCGATCATCGTCGCTTTGAATATGATGGACCTGGCACGCGAACGCGGGATGGAAGTTCAGCCGGAAAAACTCTCTGCCGCACTCGGCTGCCCGGTCATTCCACTCGTCGCTCGCCGCGGCGATGGCATCCCTGAGCTGATTCAGGCTCTGGATCCCGCACTCTGTGGCGGTGAGAGTTGTCGTTGCTCCGGAGGAGTCCCGCGCTTTATCGACTGTTTGCCGGCCGAACTTGAGCCGCCGGTTCGTGCGCTGGCTTCCGGACTTGTGGACAGCGGCCTGTCCGAAGCAGATACGGCCCGCGGCGAAGCGATGTGGCTGCTCGTTTCGACTCTCGAAGGTGATGATGCGGTCATGGTCTCACCCGCGCGCGCCGCACTTGCAAAGCGCGTGCTCGGTCAATACAAGATCTCGCCCCGGCGCATTCGCGCCATCGAAACGAGCGCGCGTTATCGCTATTTGAAGGATCTGATGATGCTGGCTGCCTGTGTTGAGAAAGACCTTCCGCACAGGTTGACCGACAGACTGGATCGCGTGCTCCTGCACAAGGTCGGTGGACCGGCGATTTTCCTCGTGGTGATGGCACTGGTCTTCCAGTCCATATTCTCCTGGTCGGAGCCGGGCATGGCGCTGATCGAAGGATTTGTCGGGTTCGTTTCCGGTCAGATTGACGGACTATTGCCTAACGGACTCGTAAAAGGGCTGATCATGCAGGGCATGGTTGCGGGAGTCGGCAACGTGCTCGTCTTTCTCCCGCAGATTCTCGTGCTCTTTCTCTTTATCGGACTGCTTGAAGACGTCGGCTATATGGCGCGGGCCGCGTTTCTGATGGACCGGATCATGGCAAAAGTCGGGTTGGACGGACGTGCGTTTCTGCCGTTGCTGTCGAGTTTTGCCTGTGCCATCCCGGGTATTATGGCCACGCGGACCATTGCCGGACGACGCGATCGGCTGACCACCATTCTCGTTGCGCCACTCATGTCGTGTAGTGCGCGACTTCCGGTTTACACGCTGGTGATCGGCACCGTATTCGTCGCGGGACAAAGCGTGCTCGGAGTATTTACCGTCGGCGGCCTCGTGCTGATGTGCATGTATGTCCTCTCCGTACTCACGGGTGTGACCATGGCCGCCTTGTTTAAACGCACGTTGTTGCGCAGCGCGCCGCCGCCATTGCTGCTCGAACTGCCGACTTACAAACTGCCGTCGTTCAAAAGTCTTGGGTTGAATCTGTTGGATCGCGCAAAACTATTTGTCGTCCGCGCCGGCACCGTCATACTTGCGGCGACGATGATTCTCTGGGCGTTGATGACGATTCCTTATCACGGCTTCGACCGGGCCGGGCTGGACGCTCACCGGGCGGAGATCACTGCGGATGAATCGCTTGATGGCGTCGCAAGGGCAAGAGCGTTGAGTCAGGTGGACGCGGATGAATCCGCAATGGTGATGCAGAACAGTCTCGGTGGGCAGATCGGAAAGTGGATGGAACCGGTGATCCGCCCGCTTGGATTTGACTGGCAGATGGGAATCGGAATCCTCGCCAGCTTTGCGGCGCGCGAAGTTTTTGTCAGCTCCATGGCCGTTGTGTATGGTGTGAGCGATACCGACGAAGACAGTCCAAGTCTTCGGGAGACCATGCAAAGTCAAGTAAACCCGGCAACCGGAATGCGCGTGTACACTCCGCTGGTCGGAGCAGCCTTGATGGTGTTCTTCCTGTTTGCCTGTCAATGTGTGTCGACCGTTGCCATCGTGCGGCGGGAAACCGCAAGCTGGCGCTGGCCGATCTTCATGGTAGCGTACATGACGGCTCTGGCCTGGCTGGGTACCTTCATTGTCTATCAGGGCGGAAAACTCGTCGGACTTGCATAGTGGAATACTGGCTTGACATATCGCTTGTATCGCTGCTGGTTGCCTCCGCCGTTTCTTTCCTTGTGATCCGGCAGTTGCGTGCAATGAAGCGCAATGAACGGGATTGGACAACGGGCCAAGCTGAGCGCGCGTGCGACTCCTGTCCGGTTGTGAAGATTCAGAAGCTCAGGCGGAATTGACAACCGTCCAAGCCAGTTGTATGTTACGAGGGCGCGGGTAACCGCGCCCTTTGCCGTTTCCAATCGCACGAATTCTTGTTCATTGTCTTTCAGTGAGCCCAACCTCACATTGGAGGCCGCCATGAACCGGTTTTTCGATCTCGCGCGTACGGGACTCGCACCTCTTTTGCTCTTTGTTATCGCCTCTTGTGATAGTGACGATGATGCTGACGAACCGTATGTTCCCGCGGAGATTGAATGGGTTGCGCGACTGGACAGCGTTTATCAACCGCTGGCATTGTCCGTCCGGTCGGCTGGTGCCGTCTCGATTGCAACTTTCAGCACTTACTTCGCGGGCGAATCGGCGGGAATCTGGAGCGTTGACGCCGACGGAGCAACGGAGTCCTTTGTCGAAGCATCCGCGGCGAGTCAACCCGGATTCGGCTACTGTGCAGCATTCTCGTCGGACGGGGGAGTTGTGTACCCCGGAAACACGGCCGTTCCCCGCCTGATCAAAGTCAATTCTCAAGGCTCCGGGGTTTGGAGTCGCGAATATTCAGGCATCGGTCTCAATGCGCAATGTTATCGGGTCGCGCAGTGCTTTGACGACGGATTCCTCATGGCCATGCGACTCACCGGGACTACGGATACGCTCGGATATATCGGAGGATTGGGGCTAATTCGCACAAGTTCCGTCGGCGACACCCTCTGGACGCGAACGTATATCTCTCCGGAGGCGCGCGACGGAAACTGGCTGGACATGTGGGACAATCCGGAAGACATCGTGCTCGCGCCGGATGGCGGTTTTTACATTGTTGCCACGACCCGGTACCAGTACTTGCGTTCGATCGTCGGAACTCAAGTTCGCTTACTGCGAGTGGACGCGAACGGCGATGAGTTATGGTCGTATCGCTATGGAAACCGGGACGAGACCGCGGGAGCGGCAACGGAAACAAGCGGCGGGCTCATGCTCGCAGTGAACGACGCAAGCTGCGACACCGCCTGCACGTGGCCGCCCTCAACCTGTGTCTGGCTGGTCAATACCGACGGCGATTTGATCTGGCAGAGAAATCTTCAGATTGAACACCCCATCGACGTCTTTGACATGATTCCATATCACAGCGGGGTGCTGATTTGCGGGCAGGCTTGGAACACCGGTGAAGGTGGCTATTTCATGGCGGCTGCAGCCGTGACGCCAGGCGGCCAGGTTTCGCATGTGCGCGAATTCGATCACGGCTATCTTGCGACTCACATGGCTGAATCGCAAGATAATAAGCTCGTGATTTGCGGCCGCGCCTACGAAAACGAACTTCCGGCCGTTGTGTTGATCAAACTGTCGAAATTCGGACTGTAGATTCATGAACCTGTCTTGAAATCGCTGCCGGACTCGCCGAGCGGGGTTAAGCACTGGCCGCTGACAAAACATGAATGATCTTGCGTGCGTAACCCCGTCGGAATCCGGTTTCACCGACCTATCGGAACGTCAGAAAGTCAATCTTGGATAGGTTCAGGCGAGCATAAGCCGTAAGCAATCCGACACCGAAGATTCAATAAAAAAACACAACGCGCAGGAGACTGCGCGTTGGACGTTTGAAGCCGCGCGCCGCACGCGACGCGTTACAGCCGTTCGCGAATAAGCGCCTCGATCTTATCCGCATTCTTTTTGAGATCGAACTCGTTGACGGCAAAGCGCCGCGCATTCGCGCCGAGTTTTCGGCGAAGCTCCGCGTTAACGGCAAGTTCCCGCACATTGTGTTCCAACTGCTCGAGCGATTCCGCCACGGTACCGAGTTCGTGGTCTCGAATCAGGTGATCGGAATCCACCTGCAGCGATGCCACCGGCAGGCCGTACATCCAGGCTTGCACAAATGTGTTCGGCATGCCTTCAATGGGCAAACTCGTCTTCACATGGATGTGTGCCTCGCGGAAAACCTCGTTTACTTCTTTCGGGGAAACAAATCCATCGAACCGGAAGTTGCTAGCAACACGCGACGTCCTCTCGATCATTGATACGTAGCGCGCGTCCACAACGCGGCCGATCATACGGAAGTTTACCGGAAGATTTCCACACCGTTCAGCCAACTTCAGAAAAAGCTCGGGTCGCTTCAGACTCTTGATCGAGTCCGCCCACAAAATTACCGGCGTGCCTTCATGAGACTGCAACTCACTTTCGGTAGGTACTGGGAATGAATTCCGCACGAGTGTGGAGTCGATTCCCAACTTCTTCAAATCCGCCCGCTGCTCTTCAAGTTGAGCGAGCACTATCTTTGCGCCTTTCCGCGCCTTGCGTGCGATGACATTCCACCAAAGGTGTAAAGGCGCGCGCCGCAGGAATTGGAATGGCGTATTGAGCCGCCATCCCTGAGTCAGAAACGGCCACGGTTTGCCGTCGTGCCGCGAAGCCGCCGCCCAGATCGTCAGTGTCCCCGGCGGCGCCTCAGCGACAGCCCACCCTGAAGTGGGATTGAATATGCGCGTGTATAAGACTCGCGGCCGAAGTTCTCGAATTAACGCACCAATCGCCGCACGATTCTCCGTCCAGGCTGAGTGCTTCTCCGGCAGCGTATGCAATCTTACTCCGTCCTGAATTTCGCGATGAGCCGGCTTGTCGCTTTCGCTCGCATAGTGCACCTCCCAACCCCGCAACGCGAACTCCCTGGCGAGCATCCACGCCTGCATCTCCGCACCTCCGGCAACGAGATCGGGATGGTGCTGCAACAGGAACAGCATGCGAGTCGCGCTCACGAACTCTCCAATGGCTCGCGGCGAGGTTGGACCGGGACAGCCGAACGGGCCGAGGGATCTACAGCAATGCGGCGAACAGCTCCTGTGTGCTGAACAGGCTGAAGAACTCGTGTCAGGCCCTTGTAATTCCCGTCAAAAAGTATATCTTCTGGGGTGTCAAATGGGCCTTGGCCCGCCCATGCGGCAATATCGTGAACGGCACGATTCAATTCAATCGGGACAGCCAGCCTATGTGGAATTATGTGCGGCATTTGTGGAATAGTTGACGCTCGCCGGCCGGTAAGTCGTGAGCTGTTAGATCGCATGACGACGATCATGCGGCACCGCGGGCCGGATGCCGGTGGTACGTGGCTAAGCAAGGACTCGTCCATTGGTCTTGGTAACCGCCGGCTCGCGATTATCGATATTGATCCGCGCTCCAACCAGCCATTCGTAAGCGACGACGGAAGTCTCGTGATCACGTACAACGGCGAGATCTTCAACTTTATGGATGTCCGAAAGGAGTTGGAATCGAAAGGTCATCACTTTCGCACCACGTCGGACACGGAGGTGATCATACACGCATACCAAGAATGGGGATTCGATTGTCTGCACAA
Organism: uncultured Alphaproteobacteria bacterium; assembly: GCA_964529255.1. Lineage (GTDB taxonomy): Bacteria > Electryoneota > RPQS01 > RPQS01 > RPQS01 > CAZVXJ01. The sequence continues at coordinate 9,414 of CAZGVT010000071.1, forward strand.
GTTTCGCGGCATGTTCGCCTTTGCGCTCTATGATCAATCCAAGAAGCGACTCTGGCTTGCGCGAGATCGCCTGGGGATTAAACCGCTGCTGTACTATCACAATGAAGGACTCTTTGCATTTGCCTCGGAACTCCAGCAGTTTTCGGACAGCGGCGGGTTCGATTGTTCGCTCGACTTGACGGCGCTCTACGACGCCCTCGCCTATCTCTACATTCCGGCGCCGAAATCCGCCTTCCTTCATGTTCGAAAATTGGAAGCCGGACACTGGATGATCCTGGAGAACAATACGGTCAAAGTCGAACGATACTGGGACGTGCAGGCATTCGGCGAGGTCGAGCTTACCGAGGCCGAAGCGGTTGCACGATTGCGCGAACGCATGGATGAAGCGGTCAAACTGCGGCTCGTCTCCGACGTACCGGTCGGTACGCTGCTCTCGGGTGGTATCGACTCAAGCACCGTCACCTTGTATGCGCAGAAGAACCACAATGGCCCGCTTCACACGTTCTCCGTTGGATTCGAAGACAGCGGCCGCAACGAACTGGATTTCGCCAAGCAGGTTGCTTCGATGGTCGGGAGCAATCACAGTACCCGCGTCTACAGACTCGAAGCAGCCCGCGAGGCGACTCGCCGATCAATGTTTCTGTACGGCGAACCGCATGGGGACTCTTCTATTTTTCCGACAAGCGTCGTCTCCCGCATGGCTAGGGAGCACGTCACAGTTGCACTCGCCGGTGATGGCGGCGATGAGCTGTTCTGGGGCTATCGACGATATCTCGAATATCCTCGATTTGCGGGTCGCTCTCTACCGGCAGGATCGCTCTTGCAGCGAGCAGTGATGGCCGGGCTGCCGATGATGACGCGCGGCCGCTACCGCATACTGCGATACCTCACCGATGAATTCGACCTGTGGACGGTGCTTATGGACGGCTTTCTCAGGTCCGACAAGTGGAGACTTGTCAATGATGACACCCGCGACCTGCTCAAGAACTACGACGATTATTGGGCCTACCGCCGCTTCTGGAGAGCGGATCTCCCGTTGGCCACCCGCCTGCAGTACCTCGACCTGAAAACCTACCTGGTCGATGACATTCTGACCAAAGTGGATCGGGCAAGCATGTCGGTTTCTCTCGAAGCCCGGGTCCCGCTTCTCGATCACAAACTGGTGGAAGAAGTATTCAGCTGGCCCGACGGTGTTCGATCTGATGCACGAACGTTGAAGCACATTTTCAAGCGAGCGATGACGGGAATTCTGCCCGACAATATTCTGCATAAGCGAAAGCAAGGATTCTCAATCCCGTGGAAAAGCTGGATCAAGGATTGGCAGGAGTTTCACGGCCTCCGAGGTGACGGTCGCTTCTTCCGCCGGGGTGTCGCACTACCGGACCATTACATGCCCCTGATGATGCAGCTCTGGCTTAGCCATGCCAGCTTGCCCCGGTGACAATCTACGGAATCCGTGACAGACAATCAACCATTTGTCGGTAAAGATTCGCCGAAACCGAGCCGCAGAGTCGCGCGGAATGTGATTTTCACCATCCTGACCAAGGCGTCGGGCGTGGTGTTTTCCTATCTGACGACGAGGTTGCTCGTTGAGACGCTCGAAGTCGAAGATTTCGGGCTGTACTCGCTGCTCTTTGCCGGTGTTCTGCTCGGCGACGGATTCGCGCTGATTCTCCGCTGGGGAATCCCCGATGTCATGTACCGCTTTCTGCCCGAGTATTTTTCGCGCGGAGAATTCGACGTTGTTGCTCGTTTACAGCGAGTCGCCCTCTCGATCACAGTGGCGACCGCAACCATTGCCGCCATTGCGACTTTCTTCTTCGCCGATAGCATCGCTTTGTGGTTTGACCGGCCCGACGCCGGCAGCATTCTCAGAGTGTTTGCCGTCGGCGGACTCGCATTCCTGTTGACCGAGAACTACCGGATCCTGCTCGCGAGCCTGTTCCAGCAACAGGCGATCTTTGTGGTAACGACGGTCTTCAATGTGTTGCGGCTAATTGCGATCTACTATGTGTTTCGCTTTCAGCGCTCCCTCGATGCCGTCGTTTGGGCCGAGACGGTGCTACTGGTCGTGCTCTGGATATTGTTCGCCGCCGCCTACCGCTATCGCGTCTATCCGCGCCTGCACCCGCCGTCGGCAAGAGCAGATTCGAGCGCCGAAATCGCGATCCCCTGGCAAAGATTCCGTCGCTATGGACTGCTGCAATGGCTCAATGAAATCGGGGTGACGCTTCTCGGCACGGCGACCGATCTTCTGCTGGTGACCGGAATGCTCGGCGGAGTGGCGGCGGGATATTATGGCCTGTCAAACCGGATTCTGCAAATCGTTCGCGGAGTTTTACCGCACAAAATGTTCGACACGCTGATTGAGCCCCTGTTCTTCAGCGAGTATGGAGCGTCCAAACAGAAGGCGGAGTTCGGTTACAATCTGCTGCTGAAAGTCTCTACGCTGGTCGCAATTCCGGCTGCGCTCTGGCTGGCGCTCATGGCACGGCCGTTCATTGTTGAGTTCTTCGATCCTCGCTACGCCGGTGCCGCGCCTGTGCTTGTGGTCAC
>CAZGVT010000072.1:0-3504 GCA_964529255.1 uncultured Alphaproteobacteria bacterium
TACCCGGGCGGAGCGTGGAGTTCGTTGAACGCCGCAGTGACCGGCGACAGTCTGGTCTGGACGGTGGATCAGACCCCCGCGAGTGCCGCGCGAGTCCGCGTCATCTCGAATTTTATGGGGACCATCGGCGACACGTCGGCCTCGAATTTCACCATTCTTACGCCCTCGCTGGCGGTGACTTCGCCAAACGGCGGGGAACTCTGGAGTGTGGGTGAGCAGCGAACCATGCGTTGGAATCGCTCCGGGTTTGCCGGACCGGTCAACGTGCAGCTCAATCGGACTTATCCGGGCGGTGGATGGACAACGATTGCTACGAATGTCAGCGTAGACACGCTGAGTTGGGCGGTGGTTACTCCCTATTCAAACACCGCGCGCATTCGCGTTGTCTCCGTGAATCTGCCGACGTATTACGACGACTCCAATGCCGATTTTACCATCGGCACCGCTTTGGAACTGACTGCTCCGGTGGGAGGCGAATCATGGAGCGCGGGTACCGGCTACAACGTGACGTGGAATCGTTTCAATGCCGCCGGTAATGTGACGGTCGAATTGAATCGCAGCTATCCTGCCGGATCGTGGGAGACGCTGACCACAACCGCATCCGGAAACGCGCTCGCCTGGACGGCGACCGGTCCGGCGACGACGACGGCGCGCATGCGAGTGTTTCTGACGAGTACTCCGTCGCTCGGAGATACGTCGACCAACAATTTTACGATCAACGCCGTCGGTCTTGCACTCACTTATCCGGTCGGCGGAGAGAATTTTACGGTCGGCACTTCGCAGACCATCACCTGGACGCGCAATAATGCCAATGGAAACGTTACCGTTCAGGTGAATCGTGACTACCCGGCGGGCTCCTGGTCAAGCCTTACGACGACCGTGTCCGGCAATACCTACAATTGGTCGGTGACGGGTCCGGCGAGCACAACGGCGCGAGTTCGAATATTTTTGACGGCGACTCCGGGTGTGGGTGATACGTGCAATTCAAATTTCAACATCATTCAGCCTGCGCTGCTGCTCTCGGCGCCTAACGGCGGGGAGAGTTGGTCAATCGGGTCGCAGCAGACCGTGCGCTGGAGTCGAATGAGCGCTTCGGGAAATGTGACGGTGCAGTTGAAGCGCACCTACCCGAGCGGAGCGTGGGAGAATTTAACGACTCTGGCGGCAGCGGACAGTTTTGTCTGGACGGTCTCCGGTGCGGCGACGAGCACGGCCCGCATGCGGATCTACCTGACTTCCAATTCTTCCGTCGGCGATACAAGTAACGCGAACTTCTCGCTCATCAGCGCGAGCATCGTCGTGACGGCACCCAACGGCGGCGAATCGTGGGTGCTTGGACTGCCCTACAACATCACGTTCACGAGGACAAATGCCGACGGTCCGGCGACGATTGAATTGAATCGTAGCTACCCCGGCGGTGCCTGGGAAACTTTGGCAAATGATGTGAGCGCGAGCAGCTATTCGTGGACTGCCGCGGGCGCAGCTTCGACCACGACGCGGGTGCGAGTATTCTTGAATGCGACGCCCTCGCTTCGCGATTCTTCCAATGCAAACTTCTCGCTCGTCACGCCAAGCCTGACGGTTACCGCTCCGAACGGCGGCGAGAGTTGGAACGCGGGCACAGTGCATAACATCACGTTTACGCGCAGCAATGTCAGCGGCGGAGTGACTCTGGCGCTCAATCGAGACTACCCGTCCGGATCATGGGAGACTCTTACTTCCAACGAAACCGGTTCCAGCTACTCTTGGACGGTCACGTCACCGCTCACGGGCACGGCGCGCATTCGCGCGACTTGGAATTCACTCCCAAGTGTGACCGACGAGTCCAACGCGAATTTCTCGATTACGGCGGCCTCGTTGACTCTGACGACACCCAACGGAGGTGAATCGTACACAGTCGGCGCACCGATCACCACTCGCTGGACCCGCAACGGCGTCAGCGGGAATGTCACCGTGCAATTGAATCGAGGCTATCCGGCGGGCGCTTGGGAAACGCTCACGACCACGGCCTCAGCAGACAGCTTCGTCTGGAGTTCCAATGGTACCGCGTCGACCTCGTGCAGAGTGCGTGTGCGCTCAACCGCGGACAGCACAATCTCGGATTTCTCGGCGGCGAATTTCAGTCTGATACAACGCGACATAGAAATTACGACGCCCAACGGAGGCGACACGCTCTATACCGGAACATCGCACACGATCACCTTTGTTCGAACCAACACAACGGGATCGGTGACGATTCAGGTGAATCGCAACTATCCGGCGGGAGCATGGGAGACACTGACGTCAACGCTCACTACGTCGAGTTACAATTGGTCGGTGAATGGAGCGACCTCTACGAATTGCCGAGTGAGAATCTACTGGAATACGGAAAACTTCGTCGCCGACACGTCGGCGTCTAATTTCCGAATCTCCGCGCCGTCGCTCGTGCTGAATGTTCCCAATGGCGGAGAAGTCTGGTCGACCGGTCAAAGCAATACGGTGAGTTGGACAAAGTACGGTTTTTCGGACAACGTGCGTCTCGAATTGAACCGGACTTATCCGGGCGGGGTGTGGGAAGTCATTTCGACGTCGCTCTCCGGATCCTCGTACAACTGGACGACAACGGGGCCGGCGACTGCGCTAGCGAGAATGCGCGTGATCTCCACCGCAAACAGTTCGCTGCGCGACTCTTCAAACGCGAATTTCCAGATTATCCTGCCGCAGATTACACTGGTCGCGCCAAATGGCGGCGAAACTGTAAACCTCGGCATACCGACGACCGTTCGATTTACGCGATCGAACGCGGCGGGTAGCGCGCAGGTTCAGCTTAAACGGAACTACCCCTCGGGAGCGTGGGAGAATATCGGCGCGACGACAGCGGACAGTTTGGTTTGGACACCGAGCGGCGCGACTTCGTCGTCATCACGCGTCCGTGTCTACCTGATCAGCGACTCCGGGGTCGGTGATACGAGTGCGTCGAACTTCACGCTTTCGCAGCCTGCGCTGGCGCTGAACACTCCGAACGGCGGCGAAAACTGGTTGCGGAATATGACCCAAACGATTAACTGGACTCGTACGGGTCTGACCGGCGGAGTGCGCGTCGAATTGAATACCAACTATCCCTCCGGCGGCTGGACTGTGCTCGCGAGCGGACAGACGGGAAATAGTTACAACTGGCTGATCACGCAATCCACGACGGCGGATGCACGAGTACGCGTCATCCACGAGGCGTATCCGCAATTCGGTGACAGTTCGAACAGCGATTTCTCGATTGTCGCGCCGGCGCTCTCGCTCACTTCGCCGGACGGCAATGAGCAGTGGAATATCGGTTCGCAGTACAATATCACGTTCACGCGGTCCGATCATCCGGGATCACTGACGGTGCAGTTGAACCGGCAATACCCGGGAGCAGTCTGGGAGACGCTCGCAACCGGTGTTACGACAAATTCCGTCGGCTGGATCGCGAGCGGTCCGGCGACGCTGAATGCGCGCTTGAAGCAGCTCGTCAGGGCCGAATGCATCGCC
>CAZGVT010000072.1:3514-11884 GCA_964529255.1 uncultured Alphaproteobacteria bacterium
GGGCGCGAGTCGGTGTCGGCAACGTGGACGTGCTGCTGAACCGGCAGTATCCGACCGGATCGTGGGAATCGCTTTATTCGAACGTCAACTCCGACTCGGTGTTGTGGACCGTTACGGGGCCCGCGTCGATATCGTGTCGAGTGAAAGTGCGCGCAACGGCCGATCACAATGTAAACGATCAGTCCGCGGGCAATTTCCAGATTTTCCATCCGCAAATCGAGATTATTGCACCGGACACGGGTGATTCGCTGGCGATCGGCGTGGAGAATCTCATTGCCTGGCAACGCACCGCGTTGGACGGCAATGTGCGAGTGGATCTGAATCGAACTTATCCGGGTGGTGCATGGACGACCTTGGGAACCACCTCGGGAGACGAGTTTTACTGGATCGGTACGGGACCCGCGACGAGCAGCGCGCGTATTCGAGTGGTTTCTCTTGAATTGCCGTGGGTCGGAGATACACTCAATCAGAATCTGGCCATCCTGAATCGCACGTTGATCTTCAGCAACGACCTCCAATCGGCGGATTCAATTCTGGCAGGCGATGAGTTCACGCTGAGCTGGTCGCGTGTCAATCTGGGACCGGGAGTGAATGTCTTTTTCAGTCGTCAGGATCCGGCGGACAGTTGGGAGCTGCTCGCGGCGAACGTCACCGCCGATCAGTGGACGTGGAACGTGACCGGTCCGCACTCGTCGAGCGCGCGGTTCAGAATCGTATCCATTCATCATTCCGGACTGGGAGACACTTCCGCCGCGCACGTTATTCTCGAACCGGCAATCTACTTGAGCGAATTTGCCGAAAACGTTCTCGGAATCGGCAATGGCTACTCGGTGAACTGGATTCGCTCGGATGCTCCGGGACCGGTGACGCTGGAAGTTAATTACGACTATCCGACGGCAAGTTGGGAGACCATCGCCTCCGGAATTACGGGGAACTCTTACGAGTGGACCGCAACGGGACCGGTTTGTGAAGCTGCGCGGATTCGCGCAACGGTCGTCGGTCCGGGCGTCACTGACGTCATGACCAGCAGTTTCGCGCTTGCCTTGCCTGCCTTGACCGTCGTCTATCCCAATGGCGGAGAGTTGTTCGATCCGGATGAAATCGTGCCGATTGCGTGGTCGAGATTCGCCGTTCCGGGGAATGTGCGAGTGGAATTGAATCGCGATTATCCGGGCGGAAATTGGGAGATCCTGTCCAACGGAATCCCCGGAAATTCCATGAACTGGATGGTACCGAATGAGGACTTCAGTCATGGGCGCATTCGTGTGTCGATGGCAAACCGCGCGGAGATTGCGGACGTCTCGAACACCGATTTCGGAACCCAATTACCGAATCTGTATCTGATCAATCCCAACGGCGGAGACACGTTGATCACCGGGACGAGTCTGACGGTTCGATGGGGCCGTGTGAATGCGCCGGGCCTTGCCAGACTCGAATTGAATCGCGATTATCCCGGTGGAAGTTGGGAGCAGATCGGCATTGCGACTTCCGCCGACTCCGTCGTCTGGACGGTAAACACTCCGGCATCAGGTAATGCGCGGTTCCGCGTTTCGCTCGCATTTGAACCTGAAGTCAACGACGTCTGCGACGAAAACGTGTTCATTTTCCAGCCCGCTTTGATTCTGCTTGGACCGATTGCCGGAGATTCTATCGGCATCGGTGATACGCTTGACTTTGCCTGGTCGCGGATCGGAGTGGGCGGTCATGTGAATATTCAGGTGAAAACCAACTGGCCGTCAGGCACATGGAGCACGATCGGCTCGGGACTTTTCGGCAACAGTTGGAGCTGGGTTGCCTCGGGTAATGCCAGCGAGAGCGCGCGTTTCCGGGTGGTCTCCGGTTCCAATTCGAGTATTTCCGATACCACGAACGGCGCGGTCCGTATCGGCTATCAGCAGCTAAGCTTCAGCGATCCGCTCGCCGCCGATACGTTTCGCGCAGGCGACACGTTGCACGTGAGCTGGCAGCGACGGTTCGCGCCCGGACCGTATCGAGTGGAGATTTCGTTCAATGGCACCGGCGGTCCGTGGCAGGAGATCGGAACCACACCGAATCTGCAAATGGACTGGGTGATTGACGGACAGGCGACCAACACGATGCGCGTTCGAGTTTCGCGTGCGAGCATGAGTTGGGTGAGCGGAATGACTCCGTTCAACTGCCTGATTGTTGAGCCAAGTTTATCCCTGCTGCAACCCCTTCCGGGGAGGCCGATGACGATTGGCCGCAATCTTGTGATTCGCTGGCAACGACACTTCGTGACGGAGCCCGTCGATGTTTACATCGACCGCAGCCCTGTTGCGACACTGAGTCTCATTCGCGAAAATGTGACGGGCGACTCGATTCACTGGATCGTGGAAGGGCCGCCGTCGCAGTCGGCGCAGATACGTTTGCAGACGGCGTCAGGATTATATGTCGCAACCGAGAGTGAAGGCGGGTATGAAATGGGCGAGGCCGACGTGAGTCTCGTTAGCCCCGTCGGCGGAGAGTCTTACCTCGCGGGCGAAGTTGTGACCGTTGGATGGCATCGCGCAAACAATCTGGACACTGTAAGTATCGATTTGAATCGCGACTTCCCGAGCGGGGCGTGGGAGTCCATTGCAACGGGAATCGAGGATTCGACGTTCACCTGGACGGTCACGGGTCCGACAACGACGACCGCGCGTATGCGTGTGGTTTCGGAAAACGATTCGGCAATCGGCGATACGACCGGCGATGCAATTTCGGTGCTGGTTTCCGGACTTGCGCTGCATGATCCGCAGCCGGGTGAGCGCGTACCGATCGGTTTCGTGCGCGGGTTGAATTGGACGCGGACTGCAGTCGAGGGGCCGGTGATTCTCTATCTCTCCCGTGACGGTGGAACAAATTTCGAGCTGATCAGTTCCGGCATCGAGGGCGAACACTTTGACTGGATTCCGCAGGGTGCGGCGACGACGAGCGCGATGCTGCGCATTGTCAGCAGCGCGAATCCGGCACTCGCGTCGGTCTCACCGCTCTTTGTACTGGCAACTCCGACGGTCAGCGTCGTTACGCCCAATGGCGGCGAGCAGTTTGCGATTGGAATGCCGATGATAGTGCGCTGGAGCGAGAGCGATCATCCGGCCGGAGTGAATGTAAAGTTGAATCGCACGTGGCCGTCGGGTTCTTGGGAGACAATCGGTGAAAATGTTCAAGGCGATTCGCTGAATTGGCCCGTCACCGGCGCTGCCAGTTCTAACGCGCGCATTCGTGTGGAATCGATTCAGTCTGCTAACTGGTTTGACGAGTCGGAGGGAGATTTCATTCTAATCGTGCCGTCGATTGACTTGGTTGCACCGCTGCCGGAGGCGGAGTTGATTGCCGGCGATCTGTTGACCGTGAGCTGGTTGCGTCTGGCAACGAGTGCTCCGGTGAGAGTCTTGCTCCGTCGGAATGCGTCGACGGACACGTTGGGCGTCGGCCTTATCGGAACCAGTTTGCAGACGCTTGTCCCCGAAACACCAAACGAGTCGAGCTGGATCGTGCTTGAAACGGAAAGTGGATTGTTGTTAAGTGACAGCGTCCACGTGCAGGGTCCGTTCATTCCGGCGATTACAATGACTGCGCCGCTTAGCGGAGATCGTTGGGTCTCGGGAGAGGAAGAGGTTATCAGCTGGTCGCGGTACCATTTGAGTGGCGGAGTCAGAGTGGAGCTGCAACGCAATTATCCTGACGGCGCGTGGGAGACCATTGCGCTTGCGGAAGTCGATTCGGTGGTTTGGAATGTGTCCGGACCGGAAACCGAGCGACTCGCGGTCCGGGCGACCTCGCTGGTGCGACCGACGGTGGCATCCACAGTTGAGAGCATTCGCGTCGTGGTCCCGACTCTGACATTGGAGCCGTTGAGTCAGTCCAGCTATCGTGTCGGCAGCGAACTTAGCCTTGCTTGGCAGGACCACGAAGTGGACGGCGAAGTCCGGGTGGAATTGAACCGCGATTATCCGGCCGGCGAATGGGAAAGTCTCGGTGCGACCGAGGAAACTCATTTTGACTGGATCATCGCGGGCGCGTCCACTAATCACGCGCGATTCCGGATTGCGTCGCTGCTGCATCCGCATGTTTCCGATGAAGGCGATGAAGATATTGAATTCTACATTCCGGAAATTCATCTCGAATTTATTCCGGACGTCGATACCGTGATTATTGGGAGCAACTTGAGTTTCCGGCTCGCGACAGAAGGCGAGCAACACCTGACGGACATCGCTCTTCAGCGCACACCGGGCGGAGCCTGGGAGACGCTGCTGAGCGGTGTTGCCGCTGGGGATTACGAATGGAGCGTGAGCGGTCCGCCGGCATCGACAGCGCTTCTCCGCGCAATAGCGCAGGGTGACTCAGCGCTTGGCGATACGACGCACGTATTTGCGATCGTGCCGCCGCCGGCGGAATTGGAGTTTGTTTCTCCGACGGAGGTGGCTACGGATACCTCCGGGAGTACTTTGCAGTTGGCGTGGCAATGGACGAACGGCAGCGGTGCAGTCAGATTGGAACGATCCGTCACCGGTCCGGCGGGGCCGTGGGAGTCCGTCAGCGAAGCCGTTTCGGACACGCAATATCAGTATTTGGTAACGGGCCCGGAGACAGATTCGCTTTGCTTCCGAATCACAGGAATCGAGCATCCCGAGGCACTTGCTGTCAGTGTCACGCGCAGAGTGGTCGTGCCTTCAATTGAAATTCTGGTGGACGAGGCACCGTGGTACATCGGACAATCGCGCTGGATTCAGTGGACGGCGAGACACTATGAAGGCCCGGTGGCCGTGGAACTTTCTCGCGCGGATCGCGCTGAGCCGTGGGAAGAGTTGAGTGCCTCGGTGACGGACTCGTTCCTGTGGGTCGTCTCGGGACCGGCGTCGGACTTCGCTGCACTCAGATTGCGCGCGGTGAATCGCGAAGGAGTGACGGACACCACCGATGCGCCCCTTCGCATCGTGGCTCCGCGTTTGACTGTGGTCGCTCCGAACGGCGATGAAGTCCTCGATCTTGGATCAGAGATTCGTTTGCGCTGGATTGGAGAAGGATTCGCGGGCGCCATCGGTCTTGCTCTGTGGCGCGGCGCGCCGGTAAACCGGCTCGATACGCTGTTCCTTGCGACGGAGAATGATTCCAGCGAGAGCTGGTTGGTGAACGGACCTGCGGCTATCGGGTGCTATCTTATTGCGATCAGCGTCGACAATCCGCTGATCGGAGACACCAGCGACTCGCCGTTTGAAATCCGTGCTCTGGCGGCAAAGCAGCCAATTGATCTGCCGACTGCCTTTGATTTGGACTACCCTTATCCGAATCCGTTTAACGCGACAACGGTCATACCGTTCGCCCTGCCGCGTTCAGCGCGCGTGGAGATTGCGGTGTATGACGTGCTTGGTCGTGAGGTCGCAATGCTCTTGAGTGAGGAGGTTGCTGCGGGTCGTCATGAAATCGCCTGGCAAGCGCATGACGTCTCGACGGGTATGTATTTCATCCAAATGCTGACCGGAAGCCACGTGTTTACCCGCAAGGTTCAAGTCATGAAATGAGAGGCCGCTCATTGCCCGGAGCGGCTATCTTGCCCAGGTGCGTCGGTTGCCCTCCCGGCGCACCACCTTTACAACGAAACGGCCCGCGCACAGTGCGCGGGCCGTTTTTTTGATGTTGGCGTGATCGGCGTCGAGGGACCGAGACTGCTTGTGCCCGAAGCCCCCCCTTGTTCCCCCCCCACGAAGTGGGGGGAGAATTGCGAAGAGCGCACGGCCGCGCGACGCTACGGCACTTTCGCGAGCGCGGCGCTCTTTGATCGCCGCTGATCTATCAAGACACCGACCCAGATGGAAAGCTCGTAAAGTACAATCAGCGGTGCGGCCATGAGCGACATCGTCAGCCAGTCCGTCGTCGGCGTGGCAAAGGCGCTGAGCACAACCATTAACACGATCGCGTAACGGCGATTGCGGCGAAAAAACGCCGAAGGAACGAGTCCCGTGGCAATCAATACGCCGATGACGAGCGGCAGTTGAAAGATACTTCCAAACGCAACGAGCAGAAACAGCACGAGCCCAATGTAACTGTTGAGCGACCAGAAATTCTGAATCCCCGTCTGCGCGAACGAGCCGAGGAATTCGAGAGCGGCGGGCAGAATCAACCAGGCGAAGACTACCCCCGACCAGAACAGCAGTGTGGCGAGGATCACGACTGGCCAAAGCCACATCTTCTCCCGCGTTTTCAGCGCGGGTCCGATGAAACCATAAAGCTGGTACATTCCAAAAGGTGAAGCAGCAACAATGCCGATTAAGAGTGCGATCTTTAACTGAATCACGAAGCCGTCGGAGGGTGCCAATAGTGCCAAATTGCCGGGGACTTTTTCAACAAACGGCTGGACAAGGAATTCCTGAAACTTCGGCGCAATCCAGAATCCGGCGACCGTGCAGACCACAATTGCAGCGAAAGTCCGCACCAATCGGCGGCGAAGTTCGTCCAGATGGTCCCAAAAGGACATGGAAATCGGCTCAGCCATTGACCGTCACTTGAATGTCCGGTGAAAAATCGTATATTGGGTGATTCGGTGGTGTGTCACGCGGTGGCTGTTGAACGGGAAAAGGCAAACGGATTGAACGAAGTTCCATAGTCGTAGACATCGGCGCGCTCGCGCTTTTTCAGGAAACCGACAACCGCGTACGTCAGGGGAGTGAAGACGATCTCGGTTCCGCACTTGAAGGCGTAGTTGAACACGATCATCAACCAGAGGTCCTGTAAGGGGATCGTTCCGGCAAAAGCGATCGTCACAAACAGCAGCGTATCGACTCCCTGGCCAAGCAGAGTAGAGCCGACGGTTCGGGTCCAAAGCCAGCGACCCCGCGTGGCGATCTTGAGTTTGGCCAGCGTAAACGAGTTGGCGAATTCCCCTCCGAGGTAAGCGATGAAGCTGGCGACCACAATTCGCGGGACCACCCCGAGAATCAAGTCAAATGCTTCCTCTCCGCCCCAAACGGCAGACGGCGGCAATGCCGCAACGAGCGCAAAGGTCACCGCGGCGAGGGCATTGGCACAGAATCCCATCCAGATTACCCGCCGCGCGCGAGCATAACCGTACACCTCGGTCAGAATGTCCCCGAAGATATAGCTGAGCGGAAAGAGCAGCGTACCGCCGTCAAAAGTGAAGCCGCGGAAGCCCACGAGCTTGGTCGCGCAGACATTTGATATGAGCAGCACGGCGACAAACAGGGCGGCGATCCAGTCATAGTATTTCAGGCCGCGGGGAAGCTGATGTGGCGTTTGCATGAAAGATGTTACGGGTAAAGTGACAAGGCAAGACGTATACGATGGCGTGCCGCGAATGCTCTACTTTTACAAGATAGTCAGTTTGCACCAGATTTTCAATACCCCGGATCAGCGCAATTGAGCGGTGTTGCCGGACAGGAGATTCGCGACTTTGCGGGCCGCCTGGGGCTGAACTCCGTGGGTTTTTCGACGGTCGCAGCGCCGCCGCGAGCGGAGGCATTCTCGGCCTGGCTGGAGGGCGGAATGGCCGGTACAATGACCTATCTACACCGTCAGGCAAACCGACGGCTGGACCCGGCCCGCATTTTGGACGGCGCGCGAACAATTATCTCCGTCTCACTGTCCTACTTTTCAGAAAATCTGCCCGCAGAAATTCGATCCGATCCGTCGCGAGGCATCATTGCCGCGTACGCCTGGGGGGCTGACTATCATGAGGTGTTGCTGGACAAGCTGAATGAGTTGGCGAGGTTCATTGAAAGCAAAGCGCCCGGAAGCCACTCGCGCTGCTACGTGGACACGGGCCCGCTACTTGAGCGGGCACATGCGGAGCGTGCGGGACTGGGATTTGTCGGCAAGAATACGATGCTGATCTCACCGCGTCAAGGCTCGCACATGTTCCTGGGGGAGATTCTCACCACGGAGGAGATTGAAGCCGGAGAGTTGCGCCGGCAGCCATCGTGCGGCAGTTGCACGCGCTGTCAGACGGAGTGCCCGACTTTTGCATTCCCCGCGCCATACATCTTAGACTCGAATCTTTGTATCAGCTACCTGACCATCGAGTTTCGCGGAATTATTCCCCGCGAATTGCGGTCGAAAATGGGTAATCACGTTTTCGGCTGCGATGACTGTCAGGATTGCTGCCCCTGGAATGAACGCTTTTCAACTGTAACCAGCGAGGCGAGGTTCCGTAGCGAGGTCGAGCGGCGCGCGCCGCTGTTATGCGAACTTGCGCGCATGAGTGAGGCGGAGTATCGCGAGCGTTTTCACGGCAGCGCAGTTTTGCGAGCGTCCTATGTCTGTATGCTGCGAAATGTGGCGATTGCGTTGGGAAACTGGGGAGCGGATTCGGCAATGGAGAGCATTTAAAAGCTACTACAGCACTCGAGCGGT
>CAZGVT010000073.1:0-8518 GCA_964529255.1 uncultured Alphaproteobacteria bacterium
TGTGGCAACCCTACGAGGGCGACCCGGACTACGCCGGTCTTCCGCTCGTGAGAGAAGGGCCGCTGGCGAGATTCATTCGCGGCGCGCACAAGGAAGGTTATCAGGTTGCGGTGCACGCGATTGGGGATCGCGCGAACTCGATTTGCCTCGATGCTTTCGAGATGGCGGGATCAGCAGGTGTGGGTCCGATGCTGCGACCGCGCATCGAACATGCGCAGTTCGTTCGTGAGCAGGATATTCCACGCTTTGCGGAATTGGGAGTAATCGCTTCTATGCAGCCGATTCACTGCACGGCGGACATGCACATGGTCGAACCGCGTATCGGAAGCGCGCGCGCGAAGGGCGCGTACGCGTGGAGAAGTTTGCTCGACCACGGAGCGACGCTGGCATTCGGCAGCGACTGGCCGGTCGAAGAGATGAGCGCGCTCGCGGGAATACATGCAGCGGTCACTCGCGAGAACAAAACCACACGCGGTGTGTTTGGGGAGCCGGAGCGTATCGGCGTGGCGGAAGCGTTGACGGCTTATACGCGGGGAGCGGCTTACGCGGCAGGATGGGATGGAGAGATGGGAACGATTGAGGCGGGAAAGGCAGCGGACTTCACGGTCTTGTCACGCGATATTTTTGCCTGCAAGCCGGAGGAGATTCTCGATGCGGAAGTGCTGATGACCGTGGTGAATGGGGCGGTTGTATATAAAAAGACCAAGGATTGAAGTCTGAAGACAAGAGTGTTGGACTTGAATTCCAGGCTTTAGGTTTTCAGTCTGCCGCGCATCCATTTGACGAAATCGGCGAGGCCGCGATCGAAGTCCGTACTGTTGCGGAAGCCGAGGTCGCACCCGGCACGCGTAGTGTCCGCAAATGTGCGAAGGACGTCGCCGGGCTGAGGATAGAGCCAATTGCAGGTTAACGGCATATCGAGCGCGTGCTCGATTTTTGAGATGAGATCGCGGAGTTTAATCGGGCGGTTGGAGCCGAGATTGTAGATGCCGAAGCGCGGCTCGTCGGCTGATATCCACTGGAGTGCGCCGAGCGTTCCGCCGACGATGTCCCTGACATGCGTATAGTCGCGACTCGAAGAGCCGTCTCCGAAGACGGGGATTGATTTTCGTTCGAGTGCGAGGGAAACGAATTTTCGAATCGCCAGGTCCGGTCTCTGCCGCGGTCCGTAGACGGTGAAGAATCGCAGACAGCAGATATGAAAGCCGTAGAGCTGATGGTAGGTCGAACACAGCAGCTCAGCGGCTTTTTTTGTGGCCCCGTAGGGCGAGGCCGGAGTGTCAGTCGAGTCAGTTTCACGAAACGGGACTTGAGTTCGATCCCCATAGACAGACGATGATGATCCAAAGATCAGCCGCCTGATTCCAGACTCACGCATTGCTTCGAGGACGGATAGCGTGCCGCGAACGTTTACTTCCTCATACAAAAGCGGCTGTTCAATCGATGGTCGAACACCGGCTTTTGCGGCGAGATGGATGACACATGAAATCTGCCGTGCGCGGATCAACTTCACGAGAGCGGCTGCGTCGCGGATATCTGCTTCGATGAGTTCAAAATCAGGGTGTTTCAGGCAAGTCGCGAGATTCGCGCGTTTTTCGACGGGATCGTAGAATGGCTCAAAGTTGTCGAGGCACACTACCCGATGGCCGGCGTGAAGCAATGCCTCGCAGGTGTGCGAACCGATGAATCCGGCTCCACCGGTGACCAGCATGAGCTGTGGAGACTTGGCAGGCAAATTATTGTAAGTTATAGATTAAGATGGTCCAATCGGGTCAGTAGCGGTGCTTGACATTCCGGGCGAAGAATGTTAAATTACGGTTTTGCGATGTTTAGCGCAAGGGCATACCATTTTCGCGAGGCGGAGTAGCTCAGTCGGTCAGAGCAGAGGAATCATAATCCTCGTGTCGGGGGTTCGAATCCCTCCTCCGCCACCGTGCCTTAGGCCCACGACAGAGTCGTGCGGCCTATTCTGTTTTGGAGTATGTTGTGACAATGCGTGACAGTATGGCAATCAGTCGGGGCGAGACATGCGATCCTGCGAGGGACGTTCGGCAGTGTCTTGCCTGCTACTTGAGACCGCGAGACCGGTTGTTAGTTGCCGTCTCGGGGGGGGCGGACTCCATGGGGTTGCTGGGTATGCTGCTCGCTTTAGAAGAGTACAAAGGCCGTATCGCTGTCGGTCATGTGAACCACCGCCTGCGGGAAACTGCGACTCTCGATTGGGAGTTGGTGCGAAGATTTTGCGACACGCGCGGGGTCACAGCGGGCATGCGGGAGGTTGATACTCGCGGGTACGCGAGATTCACACGGAGATCGATCGAGCACGCGGCCCGTGAACTGCGGTATCGCGAACTTGAAAACATGCGAGTCGAAAGGGGCTGCGACTGGATTCTGACGGCACACACGATGGACGACTCCGCCGAGACGGTTCTGATGCGTATGCGTAATCTGTCTCCTTGGTACGAGTGGACCGGAATTCCAGAAAGACGCGGAATTGTGCTCAGGCCCCTGATCATGACGAAACGGCGCTCTGTTCGAGAATGGGTGATGCAGTCCGATACTACGTATCGCGAGGATGAGTCGAATGCGGACCTGAAGTTTGCCCGCAATCGGATCAGATGGGCGGTCGCCTCGGACGGTGAAGGATGGTCGCGTGAACGTGTGTTCACACTTGCCGAGTGCGGGAGGTCGACGGGTGAGTACCTGGCTTCACTCAAGTCCCAAGCGATCCAACGAGTTGCGGGCAGCGGCTCGTCCAAAGATACGGAAGTTTGCCTTGAAATTCCCGAGATTTTGACTTATTATAACCGTTTACCCTTTGTCCCGATTGAGGCTTCCTGGGCCAGGCTGATCGGCAAGGCTGACGCGAGACTATCGAGCGCGGAACGAAGGTTGGTGAATGATGTGCTGGGAGCGACGACCCCCGAGTCAAAGGCAATGCTGGCGAATGGCGTGCGGATGATTCGTCGCGGAACACGAGTCTGGCTGGAGCGTGTGAGCAATAACTGCAGTGAAGTCCCGGGTGATGATAAGTTGCCGCGAATTGCAGGTGTCGAGCTGAGTTTGCAGAGTGCTGACGTGTCAACGTCTCGCGCCGCCAACCGTTCACAGTTTTCGGGAAGATATCGGAGATCTGATCTGGCGATTCGACGATGGAGAGCGGGAGACAAGATTCAGATCTCGGGTCGCCCGAGAAAGAGAGTCTCAGATATTTTGCAGGAGATGAGATTGAGTCCACGTGCTCGCGAAGTGGCTTGGGTAATCAGCGATTGCGAAGGCCCAATTGTATTGCTCGGTTCCATGGTGGCCGAGCGCGCAAGACCTCAACCGGGCGAGAACCCGACATGGCAAGTCAGCTGGAGCACAGATGAGCGCAAGTAACGTGGCGCTGGTTCCTGCGACGGTAGGATCGCCGCCGTACGAGTTTCGCAGATTCATATCTGCCGAGACCATTCAGGCGAAAGTTGCGCGACTGGGTGAGGAACTTGCCGGCGTTTACCGCGACCGCGATCCGATTCTGGTCGGCGTGCTCAACGGGTGTTTCATTTTTCTTGCCGATCTTGTGCGCGAAATGAATATTCCCTGCACGGTTGTCTTTCTACAGCTCTCGAGCTACCGCGATGCCATGCACTCAGGCCGAATAGACGTGCTCAAACATGTGGAAGTGGATCTGCACGGGCGGCACGTGTTGATCGTCGAAGATATCGTGGATACCGGAAACTCGCTGCAGTTTTTGCGATCCCACTTGGAGAGTTGTGCTCCGGCGAGTATCGCCATGGCCAGCATGTTCGTGAAGGAAAGCGCAGTACGAATCGGGAGGCAGCCGGAATATACGGGGATGATTATTCCAGATGATTTTGTCGTCGGTTATGGCCTGGACTATGCCGGCCAGTGGAGACATTTGCCGGATTTGTATGTACTGAACAAGGAGTCCGCCCAATCGTGAGCCAACCGGAAGACAACAAGGACCCTCGCCGTCGCAAGCCAAAGAAATCCGGCGACGACAAGATCGAATGGAAGCGAGCGACACGCACGCTGTACATTTTTGTGCTGGTCGTGCTGGCGTTTGTCGTGGTCTCACAGCTCGTCGGCCAGAAAGCAGAGGAAACGGAGATCCCATTCTACGTATTCGAAGAGCGGGTGCAATCCGGCGAGGTTCGCGAGGGCGTGATCATCGGCCAGACGATGCAGGGGGCGTTTCGTGACGGGAAGAAGTTCCGGACGACGTTGCCTCCGTCCGTGGATTCCGAAATGCTCAATCGCTGGCGAAACGGCGGAGTCTCGGTCGACTTCAAAGTGAAGAAACCGGATCTTGGGACGTACCTTGTCGGTTTGTTGCCGTGGATCGTGCTGATCGCCTTCTCGATATTCCTGCTTCGCCGTATGCAGGGAGTCGGGCAGAAGGGGATCTTCTCCTTTGGAAAGAGCCGGGCCAAGCCGGTGTCGGATTCGAAACCGAAGATAACATTTGCGGACGTAGCCGGAGCGGATGAGGCGAAGGAAGAGCTGCGCGAGATCATCGAGTTTCTTCGGAGTCCGCGCAAGTTTGCAAAACTGGGTGGGCGAATTCCTCGTGGTTGTTTGTTGCTTGGACCTCCGGGAACCGGAAAGACTTTGCTGGCGAGAGCCGTGGCGGGCGAAGCGGGTGTGCCGTTTTTCTCGATCAGCGGCGCGGAGTTCGTCGAGATGTTTGTCGGTGTCGGAGCAAGCCGCGTGCGTGATCTGTTTGAGACCGGCAAGAAACATGCACCGTGCCTGATCTTCATTGATGAAATCGATGCGGTCGGCCGGCAACGTGGCGCGGGACTGGGAGGCGGCCACGATGAACGTGAGCAAACACTCAACCAGCTATTGATTGAGATGGACGGCTTCGAGGAAAACGACGGAGTGATTCTCCTCGCGGCGACGAACCGGCCGGACATTCTGGATTCAGCGCTGCTTCGACCGGGTAGATTTGATCGGCAGATCGTCGTCGACCGACCCGATGTGCGCGGTCGTCTGGGCATCTTGAAGGTGCATGCCAAGGGCAAACCGCTTGCCGAGGATATCAACCTCGAGTTGATCGCAAAAGGGACTCCGGGAATGGCAGGCGCGGAGCTTTCAAATCTCATGAACGAAGCGGCTCTGATCGCGGCCCGTCGCAGCGCCGACAAGATTTCCATGGAGGATCTTGAGGCGGCGAAAGATAAGGTGACGATGGGCATTGAACGGAAGTCGATGGTGATATCGGCCGAGGAGAAGAAGTCGACCGCTTATCATGAGGCGGGACACGTTATCGTTTCAAAGTACGTTCCCGGTCAGGATCCCGTTCACAAGGTGACGATCATTCCGCGCGGGCAGGCCATGGGACTGACGCACTACGTGCCGCTTGATGACAAGCACAGTTATTCCCGCAGCTATCTTGAGGGTAAGCTGGCGATACTCATGGCGGGACGCGCTGCGGAGTGGATTGTATTTGGACAGTATACGACGGGCGCGTCCAACGACCTTCGTCGCGCCACCGATCTTGCCAAACGAATGGTAACTCAATGGGGGATGACCGAGGAGCTGGGACCGCTGACCTACGGCAATAAGGACACGGAAGTTTTTATCGGTCGAGATTTCACTCACATTCAGGATTACAGCGACGAGACTGCACGCAAGATTGACGATGCCGTTCGCCACGTGGTTGACGACGCGGCGGCTCTCGCCGAGAGCATCCTTCGACGCGAAGAAGACCGCCTTCATCACTTGGCGACCACATTGGTTGATCGCGAATCGTTGGATGGTGACGAGATCGATGAGATTCTTGAACTGAACGGTCAGGGTGGCGCGCCGATCGACGAATTGCAGCAGGCTGTCCGCACCGTCAGCGGCGAAAGTAAGGCCTGACCGAGGGGCATGGACCCGCGCGAAGAGGAGGAACTTCGGGCACTCGTTCGCCGTGAACTGGAAGCCCGGCAGAAACTGAAGTCGGACGCAGGTGCGCAGAGGCTGCATCTCGATGGCCCGGGGTTATCGGAAGAGCGGCGCAGGATCGTCGAAGAGGAGATCGCAAATTTTTACCGGGAGCGCGGCCAATTTAGAGAATTTGAGAATGAGGAAGGCGACAAGGAGTGGTTGACGGAAGATGAGATTCGCGAACGACGTCTTCAGATACCGGTGGATATGGAGGAACTTGAGACTGGACAACAGAAAGTGCGCAATCGAGTCCTGATCCTCACTTTGCTTTCGTTTGCGGCGGTTGTGATGCTGTTTTTGTTGCTGCGCGATCGCACGGGCGGCATTCAAGTTCTGTGCAATGTTCCCGGCGCTCTGATCATGATTGACGGCTCAGCGACGGAATATACGACGGATTTTCATTTCACCGGGCTTCCGCCGGGACCGCATCTGATTTCAATTCATAAGCAGGGGTATCAGGTTGAAGGAGCTTCAAGCGTGCGGGTGGATTTGCGACCGGGGCATGACGAGGTCGTGACTTTTCAAATGCGGTTGAACACCGTAGACACGCAAGTTGAGAGGGCCAAGCCGCAGCATTCGACGGAGAAGGGCAACAAGGTTGGTCGATAAACCGCGGATAGAGCGCGCTATTCGGGAGATTCTCGAAGCGATTGGAGAAGACGTAACGCGGCCCGGAATCGCGGACACGCCGCGTCGCGTCGCGGAAATGTATGCCGAGTTGTTCTCGGGGATTGGGCAGGATCCGTCGACGGAGTTGCGGTTGTATCCGTCCAATCATCATGAGATGATCATTCACCGCGACATACCGTTCCACTCGATGTGTGAGCATCATCTTTTGCCGTTTTGGGGGACGGTGTCCATCGCTTACATTCCGAAGAACGCTCAGGTAACGGGATTTTCATCTCTGGCGCGAATCGTTCGGTCGTATGCGGAGCGACCGCAGTTACAGGAGACAATGGCCTCGGGAATCGCGGATGCGATCATGCTGCATGTGAAACCGATGGGTGTCTTTGTCGTGATTCGCGCTCAGCACATGTGCCTGATGATGCGAGGAGAAAAGGTACACGGAAGTCTGACGATTACTTCCGCAGTAAGGGGCGCGCTGGCTCATGAGCCGACGCGACTTGAAGCGCTCCACCTGATGGATGGGCATTAGCGGCTCACGAGTGTGGCGGATTCGCGGTAGAGAGTTGCCGCTTGGGAACCGCACGTTGATCATGGGTGTCTTGAACGTGACGCCGGACTCCTTTTCCGATGGTGGGAACTATTCGAATCCCACAGTCGCGATTGGGCACGCGATTCGATTGCAGGATGAAGGCGCGGATTTGATCGACATCGGTGCGGAGTCCACGCGGCCCGGAAGCGGTCCGGTTCCGGGGAGTCAGCAATTGGAGCGACTGCTGCCGGTCATCGACAACCTGATAGGCAAAGTCAGCGTTCCGCTTTCGGTGGACACAACAAATTCATCTGTTGTTGATGCCGTCCTGCAGGCGGGCGTATCCGTGATCAATGACGTCAGCGGTTTGCAGGCGGATCCTGAGCTTGCAGATATTTGCGCTCATTTTGGAGCGGGGCTCGTGCTCATGCACATGCGTGGAACGCCGGCAACGATGCAGCAACAGACACATTATGAGAATCTGATTGCAGACGTGCGCGCCGGTCTTGAATCGAGCGTCTACCAGGCCCTGCATCGCGGAGTTGGCCGTGAGAATTGCCTGGTCGATCCGGGAATTGGTTTTGGAAAGACGTTCGAGCAGAATCACGAGCTGATCGCGGGAATGCACCGCTTCGCGGGAGTCGGTGCGGGTATTCTGGCGGGACCCTCGCGCAAGGGATTCACCGGAGAACTCAGCAGACTCCCTCCGGGCAAGAGGCAGTTTGCGACCGCTTCGGCAGTCACGATGTGCGTGCTTAGCGGCGCGGACGTGGTGCGAGTGCACGACGTTCGTGAGATGCGCGAAGTGGTAGACTTTGCGGACCGTCATCGGGGAATCGTGGCGAAGGGCGAGCGATAGGATGGAGTTGGCCGAGCTATCCGCAAGGCATCTTGAAGATGTACTCAGCATTGAAACGGCCGTATTCAAGCAGCCGTGGAGCGAAAATGCATTTAAGGATGTTTTGAGCGAAGGGGTTCCGAGCTGGGTTGCGGAAGAGAACGGGCAAGTATTCGGTTACCTGATCTCGCTGTGGGTGGAAGATGAAGTCCATATTTTGAATGTAGCGACAACTCCCGACAGGCGGCGGACGGGAGTGGCTACACGGCTGCTTGACCATCTCTATCAGGCGGCGCAGCGGGCGAGAATGAAAACGGTTTTCCTGGAAGTGAGGATTTCGAATTCGGAGGCGATTTCATTGTATCGCAAATACGGATTGGGTGTATTGACGGTGCGAAAGCGGTATTATGCAGATGGTGAGGACGCGTACGTGATGTGCGGCCCGGTGAAAGAGCAGCATCATATTGCGCATCCGGACTCGACACGCGCGGAAGGAGATCGTGATGGCGATTGAGTGGTTCCGGCGCAACCGGCCGGGAATGGAAGCGCAGCATCGAGCTGCTCGGCTACGCCGCGCTGTACCG
>CAZGVT010000073.1:8528-11795 GCA_964529255.1 uncultured Alphaproteobacteria bacterium
TCGACCCCGGACAACCTCTGGGTCAAGTGCGAAAGTTGTGACGAGATCGTTTACACTCGCGAGCTTGAGAAGCGGCTGTTGGTTTGTCCGAAGTGCGGATTTCATTTCCCCATGCCGGGTGAGAAATATATTTCGATTCTCGCCGATGAAGGCACTTGGGAAGAGTTTTCGCAGGGTCTGCAATCTACCGATCCGCTGGGATTTCGCGATCAACAGAAGTATTCCGACCGGATCGCTTCATCGATGAAGAAGACAGGCAAGAAGGAAGCGATTACGACGGGAGTCTGTGCGATAGGCGGATATGCGTCCGTGCTCGGGATCATGGAGTTCACGTTCATGGGCGGCTCAGTCGGAAGTGTTGTGGGCGAAAAACTTGCGCGGGCGGTGGATCGTGCGATTGAAGAAAGGCGCGCGTTGATCGTGATGTCCCGTTCGGGAGGGATGCGCATGCAGGAAGGCATGTTGTCGCTTATGCAGATGGCCAAGGCGAGCGTAAAACTTGTTCAGCTCAGCGATGCCGGACTTCCGTATATTTCTATTCTGACCAATCCGACGACCGGGGGTACGACGGCGAGTTTTTCCATGCAGGGGGACGTGATCGTTGCAGAGCCCGGCGCGCTGATCGGATTTGCCGGACCGAGAGTCATTAAGCAGACCATCGGCCAGGATTTGCCGGCGGGATTTCAGCGCAGTGAGTTCCTGCTGGAGAAGGGATTTCTGGATCGCATTGTAACGCGATCGGAGATACGGCCGACGATCATTACGATGCTCAAGTACATGCTTCCGGATAGCGCGCGGGCATGACCCGAATTCTGATTTCCAATGACGACGGAGTCCACTCCCCCGGGCTTCACGCGCTGGCCGCTGCGTTGCGCGGTCTTGGGGAAATCTGGGTTGTCGCCCCGGACAGAGAACAGTCGGCGGTCGGCCACGCGATTACTTTGTCGGAACCGATTCGGCTTTTCCCCGGTGACGTGGCGGCGGCGGACCACACATTTGCCATCGGCGGCACTCCGGCGGACTGCGTGAAACTCGCGCTGACGGAGCTGATGCCGGAATGGCCGGCGCTGGTGATCAGCGGTATCAATCGCGGTGAGAACACGGGAATCTCGGTGATGTATTCGGGTACGGTCTCAGCCGCAACGGAAGGGACGATCAACGGCATTCCGTCCGTGGCGATTTCGTTGGACTCATTCACGTCGCAAAACTTTGCGGGGGCGGCGAGAGTTGCGCGGATGATCTCGCTGCAGGTTTTGGAGCGAGGATTGCCGCATGACACGCTGCTCAATGTAAATGTCCCGGACCTGAAGGACGAAGAGTTGCGGGGGTTTCGCATCGTCCGTCAAGGACGGGCAAGGTTCAAAGAGTCTTTCCTGAAGCGGGTCGATCCGCGTGGCCGTACATATTACTGGATGGACGGCGCAAAAGTGCCGCACAGCGAAGCGGACACCGATGGCGCGGCCCTGCTGCAAGGCTTTATCACGGTGACACCCATTCGACTTGACTTGACGAATTATGAGTTCATGGAGAGCCTTCGTGGATGGACCCTGAATTCACATAGTTCGGTTGCGCAATGAGACACGCGGAACGAATCGTCATTCTCGATTTTGGCGGTCAGACAACTCAGTTGATCGCGAGACGATTGCGCGAGGCGAAGGTCTATTGCGAAATTTTGCCTTTTTCCGCGTCGTCCGAAGAGATTTTCACTGCCCCGACGAAGGGTATTGTACTTTCGGGGGGGCCGTCGAGTGTGCACCAGGCGGGCGCACCGAAACCCGTTTCAAAAGTTCTCGATGGTCGGTTACCGCTGCTGGGGATCTGTTACGGGATGCAACTGATTGGCCAGCACTACGGTTCGCCGGTCGTGCCGGGGAAGCAAGGCGAATTCGGAGCGGCGCGAGTGGTCAAGAATGCAAACAGTAAGATCTGGGCAAGCATTTCACCCGATCATCAGGTATGGATGAATCACGGTGACCATGTTCAAGAAGTACTTTCGCCCCTGCGAATTGCCGGCACGAGTGACTCCGGCGTCACGGCGTGTATCGCGCACGAGAGTTTGCCGCTTTTCGGTGTGCAGTTTCATCCCGAAGTTACGCATACTTCGGGCGGTGCGGAATTGTTGAGGCACTTTGCCTTCGATATTTGCGGATGTGCGGGCGGCTGGAGCATGGAGTCGTTCGTTGACGATACGATAAGAGAAGTCAGGGCCACCGTTGAAAAGAGCAAGGTACTGTGTGCCGTGTCCGGCGGGCTCGACTCGATGGTCACCGCGACGCTACTCGCCCATGCGATTCCCGATCAGGTAATCTGTGTGCACGTCGATGCAGGGCTTTCGCGCAAGCATGAACGGCAGCAGGTTGAGCGGACGCTCGAGCGCTTCGGCCATCTTGACGTACGCGTGATAGACGGCGCGGCGGACTTCTTTCGTGAATTGCACGGCGTGACGGAGCCCGAGCGCAAGCGAAAAGTTATCGGTCGTGTGTTTATCGAGATCTTCCAGCGGGAAGCGGCGCGGATCGCGGGAGTTGAGTACCTTGCTCAGGGGACACTTTATCCCGACGTTATTGAAAGTGTATCCGTGAAGGGCCCTTCCGCGACGATCAAGACTCACCACAATGTCGGCGGATTGCCGGATACTCTGCATTTGAGACTTATCGAGCCGCTGCGCGAATTGTTCAAGGACGAGGCTCGTGAGGTTGGGCGCCTACTCGGATTGCCTGAAGAAATTTTGTATCGCCATCCATTCCCCGGACCGGGACTCGCGGTGCGAGTGCTGGGCGAAGTTACGGCGGAGCGCTGCGATCTATTACGTGAGGCGGATGCAATCTTCATGGAAGAACTCCACCGCTCCAACTGGTACCGCAAGACGAGACAAGCCTTCGCGGTGCTTTTGCCCGTGCATTCGGTTGGGGTGAAGGGAGATGATCGGACGTACGAAAATGTCTGTGCATTGCGAGCTGTGGATACGGATGATTTCATGACGGCGGATTTTACGAGACTTCCGTACGACGTGTTGGCGCGGGCGGCAAACCGGATTGCCAATGAGGTGCGCGGGATTAATCGCGTCACCTACGATATAACCTCGAAGCCGCCGGCGACGGTGGAGTGGGAGTGAGGGGATCCGCTCCTGCCAATTGCGCAGATGCAGATTCGCGTCTTCGCCTGCGTCGGCGTTCATTTTCAAACTGTAACAAGCCGGAGATAGTTTAGAGCGATTGCAAAGGTTTTGGGTCGGCTGAAAACCAAATCATTGCAGGAGTGTCGCCT
>CAZGVT010000074.1:0-3438 GCA_964529255.1 uncultured Alphaproteobacteria bacterium
CGGCTCCATGGTGGAGTCCGAGGCCATTCGGCGGACCAAATCAGGCGGAACGATTTCAGTCTATGCCACCTACTCGGCAATTCACAATGCGACCGGCGAGTACATCGGCTATTCCGTTATCGAGCGTGACATCACGCCGATTCTCGCGCTCGAAGCGGAGAAGATTAAGTCCGCCCGCCTGCGCGCGATTACTCAAACGGCGGTGACCGCAAACGACCAGATTAATACGCCGCTGGGCGTAATTCTCGGCTATGCTCAACTTTTGCAGCGCAAGCTCAATGGACTTACCGAGGAGGACCAGCTTGCGCTCAATGTGATTCAGCAACAGGCCCTGAAAATCAAGAGTATCATGAACAAGCTGAAGCTTATGTCCGATCCGATCGTCAAGAATTACTCGATCGACGGCATTACCATGCTCGACTTGAACAGCTCCCGCTGACAACAAAGTTAGATATAGACAATCCACACACGTCAAAGGTGGCCCATGGAGACGTTGAAGAAGAAAGTACTGGTGGTGGATGATGACGAAGTCATCCGTGACCTCCTGATCAACTTCCTGAAGTTCTCAGGTTACGAAGGCATTGGGGCGAGTAACGGTCAGGCGGCCCTCGATATCGTCCTCGTCGATCCGCCGGACATGATTATTACGGACATTCACATGCCGTTCATGAATGGATTCCAACTCCTCAGAGCAGTGAAAAGAGTGAGCCCGGACCTTCCCGTGATCTTTATCACAGGCTTCGCGCACTTTCGCAGGTTCTTTGCGGACAAAACTGCGCGAGCGGACGGATTCCTCGAAAAGCCGTTCTCGTTGGAGGCAATCGACACGCTGGTGAAAAAGTTTCTCTGACCGAAACGTCGCCGGGCATGCGCGTGTGACAGCCCCGGCCCTCCGGGCGGGGGGCTGCGATCCGTTGCACGAACTCGTCGCGCGAAAGGTACACGCGAATCTGAATTCTTGACTTCCGGCCCGGTGCGCGGGACTTGATTCTCTCGAGCAGTTTGAATATATTGCCTTCGCCATGAATAAACCCGAACTGCTCATTATAGATGACGAAGAATCCATCCATCAGGTGCTCAACCAGTACCTCACCGGATTGGGGTTCGTTTCTCACTCGGCGCACGACGGCGCCGAAGGGCTCCAAATGCTGGAGCGGAATCCGGCAATCGAACTTGTCCTTACGGACATTCGGATTCCGGGGGTCGACGGGCTGGATGTTCTGAGACAAGTCAAACTGCGGGATCCCAAGACGCGCGTCATTCTTATGACCGCATTCAGCGACAAGAATCTCGCGATTCAGGCCCTTCGTCTCGGTGCTGATGACTACCTTGAGAAGCCCTTTCGCCTCGAAGAGCTTAGTCAGATTATCGACCGCGTACTCAACCGCGGTCGACTGCGTTCAATCTCCATACGCTGGAAGCACTTTCTTGAGCATTTGCCGCTGGGTTTTGTCTGGTGCGACAGCGAAGGCTCTATTCAAGCGGTTACGCCTACCGCGGCGCGAATGCTGCACCTGCGCGAAAACGAAATCCGCGGCCAAAAGGTCTGGACTGTTCATGGGCTGGCGGCCGCTCGCAAATTGTTCCGCCAAAGAGGAAGCGACGAACCCGCCACGTCCGTCGACATCGAACTCTTCGAGCGCTGGCTCGTCTTGCAGCGAGCCGATCTCCGAAGTGATCTCGAACCCGGTACCGCGGTCATTCTGTTGACCGATGCCAGCGAGCAGCGGCAGCTCAACAAGGAACTCGGGCAACTTTCCGCCGAGTTGGAGTCGCGTGTCGAAGAGCGCACGCGGAGTTTGAGTGCGGAGCTGGACTTTTCGCAAAGGCTGCTCGATGCCGCAAGCGTCGTGATTGCCTATCAGGACCCGGACGGGCGCCTCGTACGATTCAATAACTTTGCACAGGAACTGACCGGATTCACGCGAGCGGAAGCCGAAGCCACATTCCTCAAGCTTGCGCGAGGAAATCTGCCCACATCCGTGATTTTTGATCCGAAGCGGCCCGATGAAGTCTCGGATGTCGTCGCTGAGTTTCCCACTGTTACGGGCTCGGCAAGGACTCTCTCCTGGACCACGCGAAGGCTTACTGGCCGCACCGGACACGGTGGAAAGCTGATCGTCGGAATTGATGTCACCGAACAAAAACAGCTCGAGGCAACACTGCATAACTACAACACACTGTTGCAGAACATGGTGGAAACTCGGTCCAAGGAGTTGCGCTTGAAAGATGCTCAACTGATTCACTCTGCGCGGCTGGCATCCCTCGGCGAAATCGCAGCCGGTATCGCTCACGAAATGAAGCAACCGCTGAATGTCATATCCATTACCGCAGATCTCATTAAGCTGCTTCACAGGAACGGTACATTGAACGACGATCTGCTCGTCTCCAACCTTGAGAAAATCCGCCGTACGGTCGAAAAAATGGCCGTGACGATCAATCACCTGCGCGGGTTTACCCGCATTGATACCGCAAATTTCCGCGCGGTCAAAGTGAGCGAAGTGATCGACGGTGCGCTGACGATCGTGGGGGAGCAGATCAAGCTTGACGGCATCGACATTCACAAAGACTTCCCGCAGGACATGCCGTTGCTGCTCTGCGAAGCCCAGCAGATCGAACAGGTGCTCGTCAATCTTATGCAAAACGCTCGCGACGCAATTCTCGACAAAGCTGCGAACTCGGCTCAGCCAGGGGACGCCGTCGCAGGTACGATTACCGTTGCCGCGGGCTGCTCAAAAGACCGGTCTGAAGTGTTCATCGATGTCAAAGATACCGGTACCGGCATGAGCGAAGAGGTTCTGCAAAGATTATTCGAGCCGTTTTTCACGACAAAGGATCCGGAGAGTGGAACCGGTCTCGGTCTCTCCATCAGCATGAACATAGTGCAGTCTCACGGTGGAGTCATGGAAGTCGATAGTGTGGAAGGACAGGGCAGCAGCTTTCGCGTGATCTTGCCCGCTGTGCCCGCCACTGAAGAAACACAATCCGCCGTGTAGGGCCCGTTTGCAGATGAAGAACATCTCCAAGGGAGGCATTTGATGAATGGTGAACTCTCCGGCTTCATGAGCTGGGACCATAGCATCTTTGACGTCATCAACAAGATGTTTACCAGCGGCTTCTTCGATACCGTCATGCCGATATTCTCCAACATGACGGCGTGGGCGATTCCGCTTGCGATCGTGTGGGTGACGTTTTTCGTCCGCACCAGCCGTCGCGGGAGAATGATTGCCCTTGCCTGCTTCGTCGTCGTTGCCGCGACGGATATCCTGTCCGCTCGCATTATCAAACCCGCAGTTCAACGGGTCCGTCCCTGCGAGGTCGTACCCAAGACTCATTTCTACGCCGATACAACCTGGCTGGTCACCGACCCGTTCGTCAAGACGAGCTACAAGTCGTCCTACGGATTCCCCTCCAGTCATGCGGCGAACATCGCCGGTC
>CAZGVT010000074.1:3448-11730 GCA_964529255.1 uncultured Alphaproteobacteria bacterium
CGGTCAGGCGATGTATTGGAGCTATTTCTATCCGCAACTTTCCCCCGGATTCGTTGTCGCCGCCCTGCTGGTCGGTTACAGTCGAATCTACCTCGGACATCATTGGCCGGGTGACGTGCTGGGCGGATACCTGCTCGGGCTGTTTGTCGCCTTGCTGATCGCTTATCCGCTTCGATTATGGATACTCCCGGAAGAGGACTGAACACAGAAAAGCCTCGCTTTTGCGAGGCTTTTCAATTATCTTTCGTAAACTCGTGCCTACCTGAACATCGCCTTGATTGAACCCCACGTATGCTGTACTGCGGAAAAACTGAGCTGCACATCCCGCACATCGCTGTAAGAAACTGTGCCGTTCCGGTCGACCATTTTCAGCCGGTAGTAAAAAATCCGGTCCACATCCGCCATCAGCGGGCTGCGATCCGTGAAGCTGTAGGTCGAAAACGAACCGTGCGGATTGACTTGGCCGACGGGAGCGTAAGCTTCGGCATCGTCGGACCGTTCAACCACAAACATGTCCAATTCGGTCTCTACTCCCGACTGCCACTCGAGATGACACTGCGTCCCGATGGGAAACGCCTGAAAAGAGAACAGCTCGGCGCCTGCGACGGCGAAACCGGCGACGGCGATGACCGCAAGTAGAATGATATAAAGTCGATTCATCTGCTTTCGCGTGTACCTTCTTGTTCAGCCATAGTTTACAGATTCCTCCTCACAAAGTCAAGTCCCCGCAACATCTCGCACATGAAAATCTCATTCCACGGCGCCGCCGCTGAGGTCACCGGATCGCAACATCTCATTGAAATGAATGGGTTTACGTTCCTTTTGGATTGCGGCCTATTTCAAGGCCCGCGAGAAGAAACCTACCGGAAAAATCGCCATCCGTCCTACACGCCCGCTGAGCTTACGGCCGTAGTGCTTAGCCATGCTCACCTTGACCACTCCGGGAAGCTACCCCGACTTGCAGACCTTGGTTTTGACGGACCCGTGTACGCGACACCGGTGACGACGGACCTGTGCGAACCGATGCTTTACGACTCCGCACACATCCAGGAGAAAGATCTCGAATTCGTCAACAAACTGCACCGCCGCAAGGGCAAGCCACTATTCAATATCCTCTACGATTCGGCAGATGTCTCGGCGATCCTGGCGAAATTCGAGCCCCGGGAATTACACCAACCGTTTCACGTATGTCCCGGTGCCACGGCCACTTACATCGATGCCGGTCATCTCTTGGGTTCGGCCCAGATCGTACTGGACTTGTCGGACAAAGGCCGGAAAGTCAGGCTCGGCTTCACTGGCGACCTTGGGCGTACACAAATGCCGATTCTGCGTGACCCTGAGCAACTCTCAGACCTTGATTATCTTGTCACCGAGTGTACTTATGGGAATCGCGATCATGAAGACGCAAGTCAATTGCTGCCTGAATTTAGCGAGATCATCCGTTGGACTTACAGCAAAGGTGGAAAGCTCATCATTCCTGCATTTGCACTGGAACGCACGCAAGAATTGCTTTATCACCTTGCTGGTTTGCGCAAGTCCGGAGAAGTACCACGTGACATGCCGGTCTATGTGGACAGCCCCCTGGCGAGCAAAGCGACGGCGATATTCAAACAGCATAGCGAAGTATTCGACTCCGAGGCCAAACGGATGTTAACTTCGGGGCTCGATCCGTTCGACTTTCCGGGTCTGCATATCACGGAATCGGTGGACGAGTCCAAGGCACTCAACGATGACCGGAGGCCGATGATCATCATCGCGGCCTCGGGTATGTGCGAAGCGGGCCGGATACTTCACCACCTTGCTAACAACATCGAAAATCCCAATAACGCTATTCTGATTGTCTCGTTTCAGGCCGAGCACACGCTGGGAAGACGGATCGCGAATCGCGAAAAACAGGTGCGAATTTTCGGCGAGCAGTACGAACTGCGTGCGCGGGTAAAAATCCTCAACACTTTCTCAGGACACGCGGGACGACGGGATTTGATTGCGAACATTCAGCGCGTCGTGCAGAATTCTCCACGACTGAAGCGAATCTTCTTCGTGCATGGTGAACCGGATGCCGCCGAGTCGCTGATGGGTGAGGTGCGGAAGCTCACGCGAGGGGAACTCATCTATCCCGAGCGAGGACGCAGTTTCGAGTTGTAGCGTGGGGCGTGCGTGCGATTTGAACTCTTCGCCGGACTTCGGTGATTCTTCAGGCTGCGCAGCCAACCTGGCGGCCTTCAGAACGACATAGTGGGTGTGTTCGCTGCACGAGGAAAAGGTTCCGGCGGGGTGAGGGCACCCCGCTCGGCGGAGGAAAGGGAGAGAGAAAATTTCGCGCACCCGGGAACGGCCGCCTCGGCGGAAAGAAACGACAAAGGGGAGCGGCACGCGGCCACTCCCCTGAATGCGGAGTGAGTACCAATCTATTTCTTGCTGGCCGCGTATTCCACCATGCCGTGCCAATCCACGACGACGACCGGTTCGTCCCCGACCACCCATGCGTCATGGCCGGAAGGCAATAGCGACACGTCGCCGGGCTTGCAGTCGAAGGTCGTACCGTCATCCATTCGTACACGCAGCGTCCCGGAGATGTGATACTGGAAATGCGGAGCCTCGCAGCTCTCGGTCTTGGCAACTGGCTTCACCGAAGTGGACCAGCGCCAGCCCGGCTCAAAGGTTGCCCGGCCAATCGTCACGCCGCCGATATTGAGCAGCTCTACGTGGCCCTTGGGAAATTCACGCACGTCATCAGGTTTTGAAAAACTCTTTTGCGCCGCGCTGCTCAGCGGATCCGCGCCCTTCGTTTGCGCCAAGCCGGAAACAGCCAGCGCGCACAATACTACTGCCAGTGTGATGCTCTTCATGGTCGCTCCTCGTATTATGAATTTGAACCCGTGGCAAACAATTCAACTGATGCTGTACCGCAAGGTAACTACAATATCCGAATTGCGCAAGCACTGACAAGAATGTGAGTCGGTGCACTAAAGTATACCCAGGTCGTCGCCCATGTTTCAGGTTAAACACCAAAAGTTCGATTGCTACATCGAGTTCACGCTGAGCATTATCGGTGGGAAGTGGAAGTCGCTGATTCTCTGGCAGCTCAAAGACGGGACTAAGCGGTTCAACGAGTTGCGCAAGCTCATGCCGGAATGCACGCAGAGAATGCTGGTGCGGCAGCTGCGGGAACTGGAGCGCGATGGTATTGTCTCAAGAAAAATTTACGGCGAGATTCCGCCGCGAGTGGAATACTCTCTGACGGAACGCGGCGAACTCCTGAAGCCCATGCTGGAGCTGGCGTGCAATTGGGGTGTTGCGCGGGTGAAGGAGTTGAACGAACGGTGAGTGCCGGTGCGCGCTGGAAATAGAGCGCGCAGGGAGGCTTCAAACGACAACGAAGATTCCGGCGGGGTGAGGGCACCCCGCTCGGCGGGAAACGACAAACGACGAAAAAGATTCCGGCGGGGTGAGGGCACCCCGATCGGCGGGAAACGACAAACGACGAAAAAGGTTCCGGCGGGGTGAGGGCACCCCGATCGGCGGAGGATAAGAAGATAGTAAATTCCACGCACCCGGGGACGGTTGCCTCGGCGGCGAGATCATGGACAGCCGTAGGTAACAACGAAGTGAGCGCGGGCGAAAAGCATGTAGTCGAAGTAATCCGCGTGACCGTCAACGAGATGCGTGCAGTATTGCGTCTCGATCAATTGCCAACCCACCGGAGGAGTCCCGGTCCCGGTCGGGCTCATCCACACATGATACGTGCCGGAGCGGGGAGGAGTCCAGTTTAAGCGGACCGACGCGGGAAGTCGCTTGATCGTAAGATTCGCGACCGGGTTGCAAGGCAAAGCATCCGCATTGCACGGTCCTTCGGTTAGGGCACTGGGGCTCAGGCAACTGAAGGTCATGAAATAATGTGTGGTGTCATTCGGTTCGGGCCAGTAGATTGGAATCACTCCCGCCCAGTACGTGCCTTCCGACAACCAGCGCGTGATGCACTGCGTGCAGGCGCCGTCCCGGCCATAGATCAAGCTCTCCAACATGTCGGAGCAGCCGGGTGAGCTGTTGAACAGACCAAATCCAAGCCGGCCGCGATAGTCCGTCTCAAGACTTGTAATACACACCGTGAGTCGCGCTGAATCGGCAAGTTCTATCGAGTACCAGTCCGAGTCTGCGGGCACGCCGACCGCGTCATAGAATACGTTGCCGCAAATCGTATCACAGCATTGCACGGACTGGAATTGGCTGTTGGCTATGCACCCGTCGTTGGCTGCCTCGCCCTCCGCCGACTCACAAGCGGGAATCTCAATCCATGCGGGCTGCCGCAACACCACTGTGCCGTGCATTGAATCATTGGGAACACTTACCACCGCGTAATTGGAGTCGAAGTCATCAATGTTCTCCCAGGTCGCATTCACCATACCCGTATACTCTTCAGTCGTGGAGGACGTGAAATGCGCGCAGGACAATCCTGTCGGATTCGGTCCGGGTGCCGGAATGGCGTGGTAGACGATGCCACTGTCGGTCCGCACAAGGTAGATCGAATCGGTTACGTTGTCGCAGATCCACAGTCCGGTGACTGCTCCCCCCTCAATCACGCCCCACTCGAGACCAGTTGGCGACGGACCGGGAGCCGGAAACGAGCGCACGCAGTTGCTGTCGTAGGTTGTCCAATGGCAAATGCGATCCTCGCGCGCCATCCAAAGCTCCGTGACAAACTCTTCGTAGGCGCTCGTGCAGTCCACGACTGTGGTTTCGGGAGGAAGGGAGTCCGGCTGCGTGATGATGGTCGTGTCCCATTCCACCGTGCCGGAAGTCTGACAGTCACTCAGGGCCCGGCAGTCCGTGATCGTGCCCTCTGGCGGAAACGAGTCCATGACCGTGCCGTCCGCGAGGACATTGTAAATGTAATCCCGGTCCACGTCCGAGACCAGATAACCGAGCGAGACCGGGTCGCCCGCGTAGGCGCTTACACTTAATGCCTGAGGATTGGGGCCGGGAGAAGGCGCGCGGTATAGAATCGTTCCGTCAAACCAGTCGACCGCATAGATGGAGTCAAGGTCCGCATCGCATACCCAAAGCTTGGCGACGACTCCGTCACGCACAATTCGTCCGCTGCCTCCGGTTTGCAGCACTCTGGCTGGCGCAAGTCCGCCTGCCAGACCGTCGGCCGGTTCACCTTGTGAGATGGCAAAAGTCAGGGTCAGCAGACTTAGAGCAGCTATGACACGCGGGATCATGAAAACCTCCGGAAAATTTGCGACACGCCGGTCGACAACTATTAAGCGCTTTCATGAAAAAAATATACCGCCAATGCGGAAAACGCAAGGCTTTGGACCATTTTCCTCAAACTCCTCACAGCTTGCTCTGAACATCTGGTGAATTACGTATGTGGCATCGGATCTGTTTGCACGTGGGACATCCGGCGGCCGGACCTGAGTCAGGCGAGGCTCGAACCAGCCGCAACATAGTATGAGCTTACGCGCCGGTGTGGCTTGCAATTAACCAGCAAACGTTATATATTTTATAGATATGAGAAAGTCTATCGCGATTGCGAATCAGAAGGGCGGGGTGGGGAAGACCACAACAGCCATACACTTAGCTGCCGGGCTGGCGCTGGAGGGCTACCGGGCGTTGCTAGTGGACATGGACCCGCAGGCCAACGCCACCGGAGGGGTCGGCCTCACGAATACCGGAGACGCACCGGGGATCTACGACCTGCTGATCAACGATACCCCGGCTTCCAAGGTCATCCGCAAGACGGCCATCGAGGGTCTGGAGGTCATCGGGGCCGACCAGCGGCTGCACGGGGCCGAAATCGAACTTGTGCCGAAGCTGGCGCGGGAGCAGATCCTCGCGAACGCGATGGAAGAGATGAACGGCCGGCATGATTTCGTAATCTACGACTGCCCGCCAAGCCTCGGGTTGCTCACACTGAATGCGTTGACTGCGGCATCGAAGATCATTGTGCCGATGCAGTGTGAGTATTTTGCGTTGGAGGGACTGGCGCATTTAATGAAGACCGTCAAGCTGGTGCAGAAACATCTCAATCCCCGCTTGGATATCGAAGGGATCGTGCTGACGATGTTCGACGGGAGGCTGAATCTCACGAAACAGGTCGTGGATGAGATTACGCAGGTGTTCGGCAGTCGAGTTTACAAAACGATGATCGCGCGGAATGTGAGGCTCTCGGAGGCGCCAAGCTTCGGGCAGCCGGTCTATCTGTATGATCCGACGTCGCGGGGAGCGCAGAATTACCGGGACCTCACTTCGGAATTCATCGCGCAGCAGGGACTGAAGAATACGCGAACAGGAGTACACACAGACACGCCGAAAGTTGAAGAGGGATCCCGAACTGCCCCGCCAACCCGCGAGCTCGAGACAGAAGGAACGGAAGACCGGGTGGCGGAATGAGCGCAAGGATGATCCGGTCCGCCGCGTTGTTTCCCCCCCTAATCCCCCCACAGGAAGTGGGGGGAGACAGCCAAGCATGAAACCGCCGAAAGGACTGGGCAAGGGGCTGAGGGCATTGATTCCCGAAGCGGACCTGGAAGTCGAGAGTGGTGCAACTATCGTCGATCTTCCCGTCGCGTCCATCGAACCCAACCCGCAGCAGCCGCGAACGGTTTTCAATAGCGAGGAGATCGAGGAGCTTAAGGAGTCGATTCGCGCCCAAGGAGTACTGCAGCCGGTCATTGTCCGCAAGCACGGCGAGCGCTATCAGCTTGTCGTCGGCGAGCGCCGGTGGAGAGCTTCCAAAGCCGCCGGCAAAGAGACGATTCCGGCGATTGTCCGCGAGGTCACGAGCGATGATGAGATGCTCGAACTTGCGCTGCTGGAGAATGTGCAAAGGAGCGATCTCAATCCAATCGAAGTGGCCAAAGCGATTCAACTGCTGCAGTCGAAATGTAAACTTACGCAGGAGCAGATTGCGGATAAGATCGGGATCAGCCGCGCACATGTGGCGAACACAATCCGGCTGTTGAGATTGCCGGATCGCATTCAAGCCGCGCTGTCGGACAAGAAGCTCACGATGGGACACGCGCGGGCGCTGCTCTCGGTGGTGAACGAAAAAGAACGCGATCAGTTGTTCGAGAGATTCGTTTCCGATGGAAAATTGACCGTGCGGGCTGCCGAGGCCCTGACAAGGCCGTCAGGTTTGAAGGCCGTGAAGTCGCGATTGAACGGAGAGCTGGAGCTGGAACACTCGCACACGACTCCGGAGATTCTGCGAGTCGAAGCGAGATTGCAGAGGCTGCTGTCCACCAAAGTGAAGATCAAACCCTCCGCACGCGGCGGAACGATTGAAATTCATTACTATTCCAACGACGACTTGGACAGGTTGCTGGAGCTTTTCGACGAGTGAACCGCGCAAGAAAATTCCAAAATCCAAAAGCCGAAATCCGAGATCGAAACACGAAGCGACCGCATTTATCGCCCGGGGAAAGCTCCGGGTTGTTTGTTGTCTACGGGCGACGGCCGGTGCTGGAATTGATCCGTGCGGGAGTGGCGCAACAGATTGAAATTGTCCGCACGGCACACGGTCGAGTAATCGATGAAATTGTGGACCTTGCGGCTTCGGCGAACATACCGCTGCGTCGAGTTGAGCCACATGTGCAGGATGAGGATGGTGTCGAGCAAGGTGTGCGGGCACTTGCGCCGGCACCGGAGCTGCGAGGTGATCTGCTTAGTTTTGCGGAGCAGGTTGACGCAGGAGAGCAGCCGCTACTCCTGATGCTGGATGGGATTACCGATCCGCACAATTTTGGAGCCCTACTGAGAACAGCGGAAGGCGCAGGCGTGGCCGGAGTGATAATCCGTGAGCGACGCCAGGTCCCGATCACTCCGATTGTGGTCAAAGCGTCCGCGGGGGCGGCATATCTGTTACCAATCTTCGAGGTCAATAATCTTTCGCGAACATTGCGGGAGTTGCGGCGCTTCGGCTACTGGTCGGTCGCGGCTTGCGGGGACCACGATACGAGGCCATATAACGCATACGATTGGAAGCGGAGCGTTGTGTTGGTCGTTGGAGCGGAGGGTGCGGGAGTTTCTGAACTGGTCAGGGAGTCGGCGGATGATCTGGTGCACATTCCGATGTTTGGTCGGATCGACAGCTTGAATGTCTCAGTCGCGACGGGGATTCTGCTCTTTGCTGCTTCGGATCAGCGTAAATAGTAAATAAACGCCTAATATGCCCGCCGGACTGCTGCGATCCTTCCGGCGCGAAAACCGAAGACGCGACTTCATGATGACAGAAGGTGTTGCGTCTCGCTTCGACGGCAAGGGACGGGATGACACGT
>CAZGVT010000075.1:0-11701 GCA_964529255.1 uncultured Alphaproteobacteria bacterium
CTCGGCAGGACGGCGGCGTATTGCGAATTGGGATCTTGCCTGGGACCGAAGATGTTAAAGTACCGCAGGGCGATAGTTTCCAGACCGTACACTTTGAAGAACGCCGCGCAGTATTTTTCTGTCGCCAATTTTGAGACGGCGTACGGCGACATCGGCAGGACAGCCATCGATTCCGTCTTCGGCAATACCGGCGTATCCCCGTACACCGAAGAAGACGACGCGGCAACGACGCGCTTCACTCCGGCATCACGCGACGCAATCAGCACGTTCAACGTGCCGTTGACATTGACGTCGTTTGTTGTCAGCGGATCGGCCACGGAGCGGGGCACAGAACCAAGCGCCGCCTGGTGCAGAACAAAATCACATCCCTTCACCGCCGTGCGCACGCAATCGAAATCACGAAGATCACCCTCAATAAGCTCCGCGTCTCCGAGAAACGGCTCGATATTCTCGCGCCTGCCCGTTGAGAAGTTGTCAAAAATCACGACGCGATTTCCATCGTTCAACAAGCGCTCGACGAGATTGGAGCCGATGAATCCGGCGCCGCCGGTGACGCAGTACTTTTGCACACTCATGAATTCACCTCGTCGGGATCTTTGCGAATGTACGAGTAGCATGGGTTCACCATACCACGGATGATGCCGAAAATGTAGTCCACGTGATTGGGTCCCATGCGACCATGGCAAGGTATGGCAACGACATTGTCCGTCACATCGTATTCGGACGCGACATCAAATTCCGCAAGCCGTGCCGACAATGCCGAGGCGTGGTACGGTCCCGTCCCCTTCAGAAGAAACACCGACGGAGCAAGTTGTGGAGTCGCTGCGACTGTGAAACCTGCAAGCTCAAACCAATCGACGAAGCGATCCCAGTTTCCGCGCCGCACGCCGGCGTCACTCAATCGCTCGGGCCACCAGATCTGCAGGTACTCACGCACAAGATTCCGCTTGGTGACGTCCAGGCAATGAAAGTTGTCCCAGACATAGCGATCGTCGAAGTAGGCTCCGACGAGAGCGGCGCCGAACTGAATCGGAAACCAGCGAGCGAAGTCAAATACGGCGAATTTTCCGAAACTGCCGGGGCGCGGCTGTGCGGGCTGCAGGTTCAGACAATCCCGGCAATCCTCAATTAGCGGAATCGAGCCGCTGGAGAGGCTTTCAACCTCCGGAACTAACACACCCCATCGGTGACAGACCAGATATGCACTCGCGGTCAGATCGCGAGCCACAAACTTGAATCGGTCACCAAGGAGTGAGTTGAGCAGTTCGACATACGACCGTTCGCCGATTGAGCACCAGACCCCGATGGTCGTTCCCCGCGCGACTTCCGTCGCCCTGAGAGCGGACTGTAAAGCGAACTCCCAGGACGGCAAATACGTGAACTCAGCCTCGAAGTACTGTGAGAGTTCCGTATTGATGGCAACATTTTGCGTCTCAGTCCATTGCAAATCAGGCAGGGAAAACGGCGTGAGTGACAGGCGCGGGCGAATCTCCTGTGGCGGCGGCCTGAAGATGATTGGATACTGCCGGGTGCAATACTTTTGAAAATAGTGCTGAAGCTCAGGTCTGAAACTCACACCCACGTCAAGAAACTTGAATTCCGAATTGTGAAACTGCTCGACGATGTGCCAGAACAAATACGAATTCGCTTCGATGTTCCGGCCCAGTTCATT
This sequence comes from uncultured Alphaproteobacteria bacterium, assembly GCA_964529255.1. Lineage (GTDB taxonomy): Bacteria > Electryoneota > RPQS01 > RPQS01 > RPQS01 > CAZVXJ01. Next base: position 1,673 of record CAZGVT010000075.1, read on the forward strand.
CGTACCGCCGTAGTGGTAGAAAAGAGTCGTGCGGGTGACAGGGGTCACGATAATCCCACCGCACAGCTCATCACCCACATAGCTGAGATACAGCTTCTGTTCGGGCGCGAGCGTCTGCGTCAGCGTGTCCGGATCATACCAGACCTTGGCCATAAGACTCAGGTCCCGCGACTCGACCACGCGGATGCCCGCCCGCTGCGCCTTTCGTATACCCTGCTTTGCCCTCGATCTCAAACCCTGCCAGGCCTTGACCTTGTCGAGATGCAGCAGCGACCCGTGCGTCAGAACATCTTTGCCGATGTATTGCAAAAAGTGGAATCAGTTTGGACAAAGCCCCGCGTCCGTAGGACACGAAGTCAGAATCGGTTCAAACAATACAAAGCTCGGAAACTCTGGATGATCCGAGCAGTCCAGAATCATGCGATCTCTGATCAAATCCGGATCCGCCGTGTTCCAGAAGTTGTTCCGGCAGTCGATGTCGTGCCGGTTGATGTGGCACGAGTGTTGTTGAATATGCCAGCGATCGATTGAGATCATGCAATTAAAGCGAAACACCGGATATGAAGGCCCGAGCTGCTCTTCCGTCACGCGCACGTTCATCACGCGGGCGATACCCTGAAAGTGATTTCGCTCGATAATCGTGCTCGAATCGACATTGGAGCCCAGGTCAATCGTATAGGAGCTGCGAGTAAATTTATTGTGGTGAATTCGCGTATCCCTGACGTCGCTGAGAAAATAGGCCCCCGTCTGCTCCGCTCCGCTGGTGTCGAATCTTCCGCAGTCATTGAACAGGTTGCACCACGCCTGGCCCCCGCGGATGCGCTGAAGATTTACCGCGTAATAGCGGCAACTCCAGAAAATGTTGTGATCAATCTGGATCTCCGGCGCCTGATAGACGCGAACCCCCAGCGGTATGACCTCAAAGACACATCGATTCACGATCCTCGGCTGTCCCATCAGGTAGCCGTTGAAGTCAACCGCCTGCGCAGCGCATCGCGAAAAATAGCAATACTCCACGGTTCCGCCGTGCGCTCCGATGCGCAATCCGTCGGCGCAATACTCAACCCGGCAGTACCGGAACACGGGCGGCGTGCTCACTCCGGAGTCAATCAGGCACTCTTCCCAATCGTCAAACGTGGGCACGGCCTCATTCGAAGTAAACGTCACATACTCATCTTCCGTACCGATGGCCGTGATCGCGCCTCGAATAATGATTCGTCCGTTGTACGGAGCGCGGACGACCGCTCCGGGCTCCAAAGTGAGGGAGCCGCCGTAGTCCACGATTAAATCGCTCTGCAGGACATAGTGATGTCCGGCCTCAAAAGTGATATTCGTCGTAAACGGCACTCGCTGGATTTCCGTTTCGGGATACAACAGAAAGCTCCCGGCATCGGTGGCATCGCCACGAAGTTGGATTTTTCGCGGAGCCGTCCATCCGAATCCGGCCTTCTGCGCAATGATCACATAATCATCATCGCTAAGATCGCCGAAATTGAATTGGCCGTCTTCCCCGACGATTACACTGTCAATGAGCACGGAATCCTGACGGTCGCTCCTCCATTCGAAAGCTGCTGCAGGATTGTATGGAAAACCGACTTCGGGAGTCTGTGCCGTTTCGTACCAGACGTAACTGTCGTCAAAATTCGGTTCGCGGTAGAGCCGCACCTTTGTCCCCGCAGCCGAGCTGCCCTCCACCTGCACAGTTCCGCTGATGCCGTTCTTCTGTGCCTCTTCCGGCTTGCAACCCGCAATGAGTAAGAGAGCACAACTTATCGCGATGACGGAATTCAGAGGCGGGCGTTTACCGATCGACATCCGCATACATCCTACCTGAGATAGACAATACCGGCAGACATGAGTCCCCACAACAAGACATTAATCAGCGTCGCTTTGTCGCGCACCAGCAGGCTGGAAGGATCGCCGCCTTCGCCTTTGCTGTGGATGAGGTACAAGTATCGAAACAGCCCGTAGACGACGAAGGGAATCGTCCAAAACAGCGCGCGAGTCCCGTAGTGATCGAGCGTATCGTCGGAAATCGTGTACAGGCTGTAGGAAACCAGCGTTGCGGCAGTCAACGTCGCGATCATCTGGTCGATAAAAGCGAGATTGTAATGCGCCAGACTTGCGCGATGGGTGGCGGCGTTCTCGCCGAGAGTGGCGATCTCATGCCGGCGCTTGGCGAGCGCAAGAAACAACGAAAGCAGAAATGCGCACAGAACAAGCCAGTATGACAGGTACACTTCAGGCAGGAACCGGCTGATGACGGCGACTCCGGCCACCGCGCGAAATACGAATCCTGCCGACAGCAACAGCACATCGAGAATCACGGCTTGCTTGAGTCCGAGCGAATACGCGAGATTCGTTCCGAGATAGGCGGTGGCAATCCAGCCAAAGGCGGGCTCGATCAAAAACGCCCATGCGAGCGCAACACTGATCAGCAATACGGATACGAGACCTGCTACGGTGGGCGAGACCTTCCCCGAGGGCAAGGGCCGGTGCTTCTTGCGCGGATGGTTCCGGTCGCTGGGAAGGTCCAGGAGGTCGTTGAACGCATAAACTCCCCCCGAGAGCAAACAGAACGCGCAAAATGCCTGGAATACCTGTAGGACCGCATCCGGATTCTCCAGGACAACTTTCGCAGGCGAAAACAGTAGCGCCGCAAAGACGACGAGATTTTTCGTCCACTGCGCCGGTCGAATAAGTTGCAGGATGCCTAAAATCAGCCGCGCCTCAGAGTTTAACGACATTCTGCAGCGGCCCGAGCGCCTTCGTCGCGTTTCTTGCGTCGAATATCAGCTTGGCCTGCTTGGCGATCTTCGCGTAGTCAATCGACGAATGGTCCGTGCAAATGACAACGACGTCGGATTTCGATATCAATTCATCCGTTAGCGGCGTCGATTTCCATTCCTTGCCGTCAATGTTTACCGAGGCAATAAACGGATCATGATAACTGACCTTCGCTCCGCGCTCGTCCAACTGCTTAATTATGTCGAGGGACGGTGATTCACGGGGATCGTCGATGTCCCGTTTGTAGGCGACACCCAATACGACAGCTTTGGAACCCTTGATTGGGCGCTCTTGTTCGTTCAACGCTTCAGCCACTCGATACACGACATAATCCGGCATCCCGCCGTTTATGTCGTCCGCGAGTTCGATGAATCGCGCTCGATACTTCAGCGTTTTCAGCTTCCATGATAGATAGATTGGGTCGATCGGAATGCAATGGCCTCCCAGTCCGGGGCCGGGATAAAACGGCATGAAGCCAAACGGCTTACTCGCGGCGGCATTAATCACTTCCCACACATCCACGTTGAGCAAATTGCACATGATGGCCAGCTCATTGACCAGACCGATGTTGATCGAACGAAAGGTATTCTCCAGCAGCTTTGCAAGCTCTGCCGCCTTCGTCGATGAGACGGGTACCAGCTTCTCGATAATAATCCCGTAAATCGCCAGCGCCGCCTGAACGCACGCCTCCGTGTGACCTCCGACGACTTTTGGAGTGTTGTGTGTCTGATAAACCGGATTACCCGGATCCACTCGCTCAGGCGAAAAAGCCACAAACACATCTTCTCCAACCTTGAAGCCCTTTTCCTCAAATGCCGTCACGATGAGTTCTTCAGTCGTCCCCGGATAGGTCGTGCTTTCCAGAATCAAGAGCAGGCCCTTGTGAGCGTACTTCAGAATCTCGTCGCGGGAAGAGATGATATACGAGATGTCCGGATCGCCCGTCTTGTTCAGCGGCGTCGGCACGCAGATCGAAATCGCGTCGAGTTCACGAATAATGGAGTAGTCGGTCGTCGCATCGAGCTTTCCCGCCTTAACCACATCGCGCAGAATCTCCTGCGGAACATCCAGAATGTACGACTCGCCGGCCATCAATCTCCGCACTTTGTCGGTGCTCACTTCAATGCCGGTGACGTGTATACCCTTTCGGGCAAATTCAACCGCGAGGGGCAGTCCGACATAACCCATCCCAACCACGCCAACTCGCAGCGTGCGATTTTCGACCTTGTTTTTTATGTTCTGTAGAATCATGTGTTTATATTGGCCAAACTGGCCGGTGCAGACTGATAATATAACCGCACAGAGACAAAAAAGCAATTAAGCCAGGCGGCGGACTTGCCTGACTTAATTGCTTATTTTGCAAGTGTTATACCAGTGAAATCGGACGCCTTATCGGCAAATCGTTGAGCAATCGCAGCAAACCAATGGGGTGATTCACGTGCGGGGAACGACCACGTAGATCAATCGAAACTCAGAATGTACACCCGACCGGAGTTTTCAGCCTCCGTGTCGTTCCAGCGTGCGCCGATGAGAATCTCCTTCGAACCGTTGCCGTCAAGATCTCCGATGGATGCGACCGTGCTGCCAAACCGGTCGCCGAGCGTCTCGCCTGCGTGGCTATAAAACGGCTTGTCCCAGCCACCGTAATAGAAGTGAACCACCCCCCGGCCCTCAGACTCTGCATCGGCCTGAACGGCCCAATCACCCTTGCCATCTGCGTTTAGGTCACCCAAGCTAAACACCCGCTGACCGTACCTCCCTCCCTCTGAATTCCCCGTGTAGGTCTTGGCCAGCGTCAAATCGAGCTTGTCGCCTCCGCTGAGCAAATATGCTCTGCCGAGTTGTTTACCGCCTACGGTCACCTGTGGAGCACCGATCATCAGTTCCATTTTCTGGTCGCCGTTAACATCATTAACGACCGCTACAGACCAGCCGAACTGGTCCTGAAAGGCCGTGATTTCGCCTTTGACAATCTGGTCCGCCTGCGTGAACTTCGCGCCTGCGCCACCACGGAAGACATACGCAGCGCCGGAATACGTGGCCTCGGTGCCGTAATGAGGAGCCCCCACAACGAGGTCGGCTTCGCCATCACCGTTCAAGTCTCCTGTGCTCACGGACGTTCCGAAGAGGTCATTCATCGTTCCAAGCGGAATCTCCTTGTCCGGGGACTTCCCGGGTGTTCCGTCCTTCTTTCCGAACCAGATATATACGCGGCCGGAAGTCGCACCGGATTTGGCTGAGTGCGGGGCGCCAATGACAAGATCCGCGAGGCCGTCGCCATTGATATCGTTCTTCAAATTCAGCGCCTGCCCAAAGCTGTCCTTTGACTCGCCCATCGACAAGACCGCGGCGGCGTCGCCTCCGAAACCCGGCCCGCCGAGATATACATACACCTTACCCGGTGGCTTTGTGCCCGTTCCCTGGCCGCCTTCAGCCGCGATCGCGAGGTCCGGATGACCATCGCCATTCCAATCGCCACCACCGGACAGAGCGCTGCCGAAAAGCTCTCCCTCTGCCTTGCCGCTGATCGTTAATACCGGATCATCGGCAAGAAGTTTATCGTAAAACTGGACCGCGCCGGTGCGAACGGGGCCGTCAGTCTCACCGGAATAAGAAGCAGCAAACAGCATTGCGCCACCGCTCCAAGCATAGGCGCCTTCCACGCCCGAACCGAAATAGGAGCGGGCGTTTTCACCGGAAATCACGCGCAGCAGGTACTTCGCGCTCTTGTTCTCGAGTTGCGCGAGTGCAAGCGTAAATATGACCAGCAGCGTCACCGAGCTGAGCAAAATTATCCCAACACGTTTCATGGGTCGTGCGGACTCCTGCTTAATGAACGGGTGAATGTGTCAAACTGGAGAAGGCTCTGAGAGAGACGAGGAGCACGAAGATAGTCTTCGCACTCCTCGCCTGATTTCCAAACTTAACCCGGTTACCGAACGCGAACCATGTCGATTCGGCGGTTCTGATACTTGCCCTGTTCCGTCGAATTGGAGCCTACCGGCTTCTTCGAGCCATAGCCCTTTGCCACGAGACGGTTCGTATCCACACCGCGCGAAATCAAGTAGCTGCGAACGGCATCGGCGCGTGCCTGCGACAGCGGATCATTGATGGCATCGCTACCGGTATTGTCCGTGTGTCCCTGAATCTCAAGAAGCTGGATTTCCGGATGCTCATTGATCAACTGCGCCGCACCGTCGAGAACGCGCGCGAACTCATCGGTGATTTCGGCCGAACCCGTGGCAAAGTTGACGCCCGGGAAACTGACGACGCCACCGGTTTCCATCCACGTTGAGGCGATGGAGTCTCTCTGCTCGGGCTTCAGCAGTTCAAGGCTCAACTTGAGGCTTGGATTACCCTCAAAGATGTAGCGGTGAATGAACTCTTTCGGGCCGTCCTGCTTTTGCGTGTAGACTTCGGCTTCCCTGCGCTGGCGCTTGAGCGTCCCCATCATACTCTTCATCGGATTGCAATCCTTGAAGAAGAAGTTGACGGAGAGGCGGTGATTCTCGTTCAGGAAGTCCTGCCGTTCGGTCACGTACGCGTACTGTACGGCAAAATTCGAGAAGTTGAATCCGAGTCCTGCGGTCAGTCCGCGCTGTTCGCGGAACAGGTTGTTGAATCCTGCCGCGATGTAGCCCTTGGTCTTGTCGCTGATGTCAAAATCGTAGGATCCGCCGAGGCCGGACGTGGCGTTCTCATCCTCGATCTTGCTGACATCGTAGGCGAACAGGAAGTGCTTCCACGGACGCAGCCCGGCGCCGAGACGAGCCTCGTAGGGGACATCGTCATCGCCGTGTTTACCGGCAGCGTCTCGAATCATGAAACCGAATTCGAGTTCATCGTACGGTTTCATCTTCAGGCCGGCGTCGACTCCGTAGCCGTCGTTGTCCGCAAGATCTTCCTGAAGATACTTTGCGGAAAGACCGAACGAGAGGCCTTGCGCCAGCATCCGCGCATAGCTGAGCTGGAAGGCATTGTTGGCCACGTCGAAGTCACCGATCTTTGCGCCCAGATCATCGCGACCGTCAACACCCGCAATGCCGGCATTCAGCCACGACAAGCCGAATGTGCCGATGCGGTCGGCGCGCAGGGCCGCACTGACGTAGTTGTAGTTGCGCTCGGCTTTCATGCCGGCGGTGTACATTAGCGACGCCTCGAACTTGCACAACGACGCGAGAGCAGCGGGATTCCAGTATGCCGCTGTTGCATCCGAGACCACAGCCGTCGCCGCGGACCCCATCGCCATGCTGCGAGCACCGACACCGAAGCGCAGCCACGGGTCCGTGTAATTCTGCGCATTCACCGGTACAGCCACAACGAGCAGGGCAAGTAGCAACGCGCTCATGACAAGCGTTTGTACACGGGATTTCATCTCCCTCCTCCTGTCATATCGGAAATTCATAGCCTAAATTCGGAATTTGGATTGAAAAACTTTGCGCCCCAGTCCCGGACGTAAGCCGGGACTGGGGCAGTAAGCAGAACTTACTTAGCGTTCTTGAAGGCGACCTTCACGATCTCATTCATCGCCTTACCGGCAGCCGAAACCTTTACGTGGGCCAGGTAGACACCGTTCGCCACGCGCTCGCCGTCGCTGTTCGTCGCATCCCACTGCACCGTGCAGTTCGCACAGTTCGGTGAATACGGTCCGTCATAAACGGTTGCCACAAAGGTACCGGCCCAGTCGTAGATCTTGACCTCGAGGTCGGCCGATCCTTCAACACCCGTGACCGGAATGTTGAATGTGGTGTGTCCGTCTTCCGGAGTGAACGGATTCGGATAGTTGTAGATTTCACTTCCGGCAATCGGAATGATCGTCCGGCTGCCGACACGGTAGTTCCAAGCCATCGTAGCGCTGTTGCCCGCAACGTCGGCGACCACTCCATAGAGGACATAGTCACCTTCCGCAAGAGCCGGAGCCTGCAGCATTACGTAGCCCGAAGTACCGGATTCATCCACCACAACCTGATCGGCGGAGTCGATCACCACGCCGCTCGAATTCCGCAGCCAGAGGCGCACGGACTCCGCATCGATAGTGGTGTTGCCGACTTCGACGAAGGAAGCGATGAAGGTCGGAGACGAACCGATCTCGATCACGTTCGGATGCTCGGGCGTGTACGGCGGCGGAGTCACCGTCGTCCAGCGCGGAGCCGATTGATCCACCACATACACTTGCGATCCGCCCGGTACCGGGATACCGCCGACGAAGTTCACATTCATCGTCAGACGGAACGCGACATAGGTGCCAAGATCGTAGTTTCCGTTGTGGTGATACGTGTTTTCCGTACGGGTGAGCGACGCGTTGCCGGTAATCACCATCCAACTGTAGCCGGTACTGTCGGGCACGGCTCCTTCGACGGTAAGTCGAGCGGACGCGTAGTCGACGCTTTCGCCGTTCACACGAATGTCGAACGTGTGCGGCATGGACGAAATGTAGTACGGCGGCAGGTAGACGATGCCACCTTCGGACGAGCTGTTCACCGCGAAGTTCCAGTTCACGCTGGCGGTATTGCAGACGTGGTCACAAACGGCCAGGATAACCGTGTACGATCCATCCGGGAGATTGCCCGTCCAGGTGATGTTGTTATCCGTGATGATCACGTGTCCAACGTCATTGGAAAGCGTATCAATCTCGCCGCCATTCGCCGGACGCAGCAGCATCGTGATGCAATTCGGATCGACGCCGCTCATGCCGTCAAGGGCAGTACCGCCGCGACCCTGCGTGACCGCATCCGACCACGAACCGAGCGCCGCCTTCAAGCTCTTGTCCGGAACAAACGCTGCGGACTTCATCTTGCCGTTGCGCTGCGGCCCAATCTGCTGAATACTCGGCTCCAGCTTGAACTTCACGTCGCCCGGCAGCATCGCAAGGCTGTCACCCGGCTCGACGTCGTAGAAGTTCGCACTAATCGTCACCACACCCGATACCACGGTGTTCGGAGTCGGAGACACAATCTCCAGGGTGGGCGGCGTACCGTCCACAATCCAAGACTGAGTCGCCGTGCTCACCGCACCCAGACGGTTGCTGGCCGTAATCACGAACCGGAGCTCGACTGCCGCGATGTCATGGTCGAAGTTGTACTCGCCACTGATCGTGAACACCTGATCGGTATTAACCGGATCCGGATTCGGGCTCATGTTGAAGTTGGCATTAGCCAGCAGCGTATCGGTGCAAAGACCGGTATCGCACGTGTAGATTCTCAAAATATCTACCCGGACATCCTGACGCGTCACGTTGATGTCGTCAAGCTCCTCGACTTGGGCGCTCAACGGCAGCGTGCCGTTCGGATTCCAGTAGTTCTCATGGCGGCACTCGCCCTCAACCTCGTTAAAGGTAATGGCCGGTCCGCTACTGAGGATGTTGAAGGTCCACGAGATTGTCCGGCGGTTTCCGACACAATCACTGATACCCGCATTGACCGTATACTCTCCGGCCATGCCACCCGCAGGCAGGATGAACTTCGCGTGAACCTCGTCCGGTCCCTCCGCGTAGTCCTCGTTGGTCTCAGGACCAACATTTTCACCCGTCGGGTTGTAGATGTTCATGTCGAAGGTCTCAGGAATGACACCGGAGCCGTTGTCGTCAAGCGTACCCGTCCGGTCGTGGGAGTCGATGCCTCCATCGCCCGAGCCGAGCGTGCCAGACGCCATTCCGGTCACGTTGCCCATCGCGTCCAGCGTACTGATTCGCAGCTGGGCCTTGTCATGCTTGTTACCGCCGACGGACATTGTGGAGCCACCACCGTCACCGATGCCACTGCTATCACCTTCGTTGTCGCAGTCGTCGGTGTAGATGACTTCTATCACAATGGCGACATCGCGTGAGAAGGTCTCTCCCTGATCAGGACTGACGGGTACGATAGTCGGCCGGCAGTTGTCAACCGTGTAAACCCACGAACTGACATTACGACCGTCACTCATGCCCTCTTCGTGGAAGATATTGTCAGCCGTGACCTCAACGACGAGGGCAGTCTGACCAATCGGGAACGAACCTGTCGGATCGAACTCGACATAGACACTGTCCCGTCCCGCTGGGTCAACCGTCGTCGGCTGCCACACCGGCAGGTTGTCAGGCAACGAGTATGCGCGATAGCTGATTCCGTTCGTGGCGATCGGCGCACCGACCGTCTCACGGACCCAGAACGCAAACTCGTTCACACCGTCCGGTCTCCACCAGTTGCCGCACTCCTGCTGGGCGAATACGATGCTCGGGCCGCTGCAGCGCACGTAGTATTCCCAGGC
>CAZGVT010000076.1:0-11581 GCA_964529255.1 uncultured Alphaproteobacteria bacterium
GATGATCAAGATCCAGCACCCGGAGTATGAACTCTACTCGACAGGAATTCATGCGCGGGCCGGGGTCACGTGCGCGGATTGCCACATGCCATATGTGCGAGAGGGCTCGGTCAAGGTGACCGATCACTGGATCCGCACTCCGCTGGCGAATCTTCATAATGCCTGTTTGACCTGCCACCGGGAGAGCGAGCAGGAGATGCGCGACCGCGTGCTGGAGATTCAGGACAAGACTTATGCGCTGCTGACGAGATCCGAAAACGCGATTCTCTCCGGAATGACCGGCATCGCATCGGCGATGGCGGCCGGAGCGACGGATGACGAACTGAAGGAGGCTCGCGTGCTCCATCGCAAGGCGCAAATGCGGTGGGATTTCATTAGTTCGGAAAACAGCATGGGATTCCACAGCCCACAAGAGTCGGTTCGCATGCTGGGAGATGCCATCGACTTCGCGAGGCAGGCTGAGCTTTCCGCGTACAAAGTACTGATCTCCCGGGGCGGCGCAAAGCCGTCTCAAGCGGTTCAGGCAAGCCTGACAACGCAGGCGCGCCCGTGACCACGAGAACCCTCATTGCCGGACTGCTGATCATGATCCCGGGTGTGCTGATTGGAGTTTCGGGATACACGGTCTACTATGCCAAGGGGTACTCGTACCTGCAGAATGACCCGGCGGCGTGCGTCAACTGCCACGTCATGCGGGACAATCATCGCGCCTGGGAGGTATCGCCGCATCGTTTCGTGACCTGCAACGAATGCCACGTGCCGCATGATTTCGTCGGGAAGTACGCGACAAAAATCGAGCACGGATTGCGGCACTCCTATGTCTTCACCTTTGAGGACCCACAGATTATCAGGTTGAAGGAGTCCGGGAGGTCCATTGTGGAGAGCAATTGCGTGCGTTGCCATGAAACGGCGGTTTCGTCCATCGTTCACGGGCCGGGAAACGGCGGTCGAACCTGTTTTGATTGTCACCGAAACGTCGGTCATTTGAACTGACGGGCTGTCGTGCCCCAGGAAAAAGCGGAATATCCAGCGGATGTTCCGCTTTTTGCTTGCATATTTGGCCCGGCTTTGCTTAAATTCAGGGCGTATGAGTTCGACCACTGAATCGACGACTTTTCAGAATTCCGGTTTTTGGACCGTCCTCGCGTTGTGTCTGATTGCGAGGATGCTTTGGTTCCTTGCCGCCGGACCTTTTCAGATGCCGACGCGGGCACAGCTCGATTTCAGCAACGACTCGCAGGGCTATCATGATCTGGCGATTACTTTGCTCGACCACGGCGAATTTTCGCGCGGGGCAGATCGACCGCCGGATGCCTTGCGCACACCCGGATATCCGCTATTCGTGGCGGCGATCTACTCTGTCGGTGACCGCAATCCGTGGGTCGTGATGCTGTTTCAATATCTGCTGGATACGGCATCCTGCGCGCTGCTCATGTTGATCCTCGCACAACGCTGCGGAATGCGAGTCGCGTTCTGGGCCGGGCTGATCTACGCATTTGATCCGCACATGATTCTCTACGGCGGGATGCTGCTCAGCGATAGTCTGTTTGTATTTGTGCTGGTGACTTTCTTGTGGATTGTGAATAGCCTAATTGCGCCAGCTGAATCCAAGTTTGCAATAAGTGGTTGGCTGTCGAGCGGTATAGTGATCGGCATTGCAGCGCTTATTCGACCGGCGGCCCAGTTCCTTCCGGTTCTTGTTCTCGGCTGGATGTTTTTCGCGTACCGCCGGAAGATCTCAACCGCGTTGACTTATGGATTTATGCTCGCCTTGGGTTTTTCAGTGGCGATCGCACCGTGGGTGTTGCGAAATCATCGCGTATTCGGACATCCCGGGCTGTCCTCGTCCGGGCCATACAATCTGCTGATTTTGAATGTTGCCCCCGCGGTGGCGGAAATCCGCGAATTGCCCTTTGCGGAGACGGCCACGCGACTGCTACTGGAAGCGGACTCGCTTGCAGCCGCCGAAGGTGAAGACCTTCGCCGGATGAACGAATTTGACAAGGCAGAGTATTGGAGTCAAACGGCGCGAGACTATTTCGGCAAGTATCCGCTACCGATTGCTCTGTCGTACATGAAAGGAGTCCTATTTACGTTTGCGAACTTGGGAACAGCGGATATTGCACGCGTGCTCGGCAGGCCCTCGACGGCACTGACCGACGCGCATGGAGTCGATGAGAAATTGTCCGGATTCATCAGCCGAAAATCCGCGCTCGAAATCTGCGCGGGAATTCTTGCCGCTTTGATGCTACTGGTTACGTATGCGGCGATTGCAAGAGGGATTTGGGGTGTGCGCAACCTCGGCGGAAACGCGTTTCCATGGCTATGCGCGATTTGCATCATCTACTTTGCATTCATCGCCGGAGGAGGGGGTGTTGCGCGTTTCCGCCTGCCGATGGTGCCATTCTATGCGGTGTTTGCGGGAATGGGACTGGCAGGCTTTCATGAGTCGCTCAGGTCAGGCAGTGTCATGAAGTGACAGATCGGAATTGTGCAAAACCAAGGTGGAAGGAATAACGAGGCATGTGATGAGCATGTCTCGTCCCATTTACGGATCGGAAAGCCCCGGAGCTGCCACGGAATTAGTTTGTGACTTCAAGCTATAGGACAACCTCAACTTGTGGATAAAGCAGGGGTCTGGATGAAACGCCAGGATTCCGGCCGGGTTGCGCGCGTGCCTGTTGGATCGCATGCTGAAGCGATGAAGCGCTTGACCCGGCTCGGCGAGTTTCGGAACACAAGCTTCGTTAATGTTTTTGGGATACACTCCGAGGCGTACCGTCGTACACCCGGCGAGACGGAATCACAGCCACAACGACATACGCCGCAAAAGAACTGCAGAGTGCGAGAAGATAGGCAATCGGACTCCCGGCGATAAACGACGCATAGACCCACACGAGCATACCTGTCACCAAAGCGGAAATTGCGCTCCGCGAGTTCCCAAACTTAGTCAGCAGTCCGAAGAGAAAGACGACCACCACTCCGGCACTGCCAAATGCCGATGCGGTTTCGACGAGTTCATAGACGGATCCACCGTAGATTGCCAGCAAGTAGGCGACTAAACCGAGCACGACGACTCCGGCACGCGCGTACTTCAGTTTCAACGCGTCCGTTGTGTGCGGACGGAAACTGATTATCACATTGTGCGAAAGCAGCGCCGAAGCGGAAAGCAGCGCACTGTCAACGGTCGAGAGAATTGCCGAGATGAGCGCTCCTGCGAAGATGATGTAAAGCACCGTAGGCAGATAGGTCTCGGCAAGATGCGTTAACAGGTGCTCGGGACTATTGAGACCGGTGACGAGCGATCCTCCGATCAGTCCTAAAAACGCGGGAATCAAACCGATGGACAAATAGATCGCCGTTGCCATCAGTGATGAACGGCGCGCGATCACCGGGCTCCGCGACGCAATCACACGCGATACGAGTTCCTGTGCCGCCATCGATCCGAAAACAGGAATGGCCCACGCGTCTGCAACTTCCAGAATTGAACGGTTACCTGCCGCGAAGGGATTTAGTCTTTCCGGATCGATGAGTTGAAGCGATGCAACGGGGCCGCCCGCTTGATAGACAACCGTCACCAATACAACGACAAGCCCGACGCTCAACGCAGCGCCTTGAATGACATCCGTGATCGCGTCCGCACGCAATCCGCCGGATGCGGTGTACAATATGACGACCGCCGTTGCTATGGAAATCGCCGTGACGACCTGTAATTCAGAAGCAGCTGCGAGTACCTGACCAAAGGCGCGGATTTGAGCGGCCGCCCAAAGAATCGACGTTGGAATCATCATCAGTGCGGCGGTGCGCTCGACGGTAACGGAATATCTCCGACGAAAGAGATCGGCGAGCGTTGTGATGCCGCGATTCCACAGCGGCACGGCGAAAAACAGACCCATCAGCAGCAGGCAAATTGCGTAGCCGAATGGGTCGGCGTTGGCACCGGAAAGTCCGTCCTCGTAAATTGCTCCGGCCGCACCGATGCACGTTTCCGCACCGAACCACGTCGCAAAAATAGAAAACGTGGCCAACAAATAACCGAAACTTCTCCCCGCGAGAAGGTAGTCGCTCTCCGTGCGAATGCGCCTCGAAACCAGCATGCCGATTACGAGTTGAACCGCAACGTAGGCCATTACTCCGATGAAAACGGCGGTCATTTCGCTTCAGACTTCGCGCTATTTGACCGGCCACGATTGTGGCCATAATATACGAGGGCGAGGCCGCCAAGAATCATCAGCGAAGCCGGAAGGATTTCGGGCACAATCGGTTCGCTCAGGATGATGTTGCCTGCGATGAGCGCAATTATCGGATTGACAAAGGCGTAGGTCGTGGCGCGTGAGGCTGCCATGTGTTTGAGCAGATAGGCGAACGCCGCGTAAGTAATCAGCGTCCCGGCAAAGATCAAAAAGGCGAGACTGCCGACGACTCGCGGTGTCAGATCAGGGGACCAGGATTCCGATAGCAGGAGCGAAATAAGGAAGAAGGCGAGGCACGCGGAAAGCGACTGGATGGAGGTCGTCACCAGCACGTCGATTCCTTTTGCATGGCGACGAATGAGCAGTGATCCGATGGACCAAAGTACCGGAGCAACCAGTGCGGAAACTACTCCGGTGAGTTCGGCATGGCGAAAGTCCAGCCGCTCGTGATGCAGGACATAGACTCCTCCAATCGCGAGTGTCACTCCGGCGAGCGACCAGCGGTCGAATCGCTCGTGCCGTGAAAAGACGAAGCCGCCGATCAATGCGGACCAAGCCGGGCTCGTACAAACGGTTAAAGCCGTGAGACCCGAGTCGAGACTGACTTCCGCGAGATTCACCAGCCCATTTGCTCCGGCAAGCATGAGCAATCCGGCGAGGATTATCCATCCCAACGTGCGGCGGTCCCGAGGAATTGCCGACCATCTCCAATATAGAATCGGAGTTAGGCACAGGCCGGCAACGAGAAATCGCACTCCGCCCATGAAAAACGGATCGAAGCCCTCAAGCGTAATCTTGATCGCAAGGTAGGTTGTGCCCCAGATGATGCACAAGGAAATGTAGGCGATGGCGACGGTCACCATGGAATATAACAAAAGGCCCGAAGAATATCGAGCCTTTTTTGTGATTCCATTGAATTGCGCAAGCGCCGTCCGGGCCTATGCGTGTAAGGGCGGTCGGGGCATACGGAAGACTTCGCCCAAGTAAGTGTACTCTTCCCCACCCAATCTTGCAATCGGCTTGAGTTTGAGCGGGTCCACCGTACCGTCCGCGCGCAGGAGGTCAGAGCGAATGCGAAGGCAATTCACCTGCAGCAGCGTGACTGTGTAGCCGGTAGTCGAGACGGGAACAAATTGGAGTGCGGCTGCCTCCATGCGAATCGGCGCCCCTTCAATCTGAGGCATCTGTACATCAGAGTGCCCGTCGATCGGGATTTCCGCAGCCGAAAACTCGTCAACGTCGTAGTCATATTCGGCAGACGTTGCGTTCATTGCTTCGCGGAATTCCTCGGATACAATATGCACAACGCAGCGCCCGGTCTCGCGCAGGTTTCGAAGCGAGTCTTTTTCAACGCCTCTGCGACTGCCGATGGAGACCATGAGCACGGGTGGATTCCCGCCGACAGCTTTGAAGAAAGAGAAGGGCGCGAGATTCCGGGTGCCGTCGCGGCCCACCGTTGAAATCCAGGCGATGGGCCGGGGCACGACGACGCTAAGCAGCAGGCGATAGATGTCGATGGGCGGCCGTTCGCCGGGAGTGATTACATCGTAGGCGGACTTCGCGGAGTGTTCGGTCATGAGCTTCCATTCGTCATTTGCGCGAGCAGAGATTGGGCGATCAGAATTTCTTCCTCGTTAATCGAGTGCCCCATGTGCCGGTAAAATTCCAACGTAACCGTCGCGCCCATGGAGGTAAGCAACGCTGCTGTCTCGCTGACTCTGCCGGCGGGGATGTGGGGGTCGTGTTCATCGCAGCCGAGGAATACTCTGGTTCCGGCGAAACGGCCCGAGTATGCGGAGAGGCAGATGCGCTCTCCGACAAGCCCGCCGCTAAACCCAAGCACTGCTCCGTAGCGATCCGGGTTCCTTGCCGCATGTTCCAACGCCAAGCACGCTCCCTGTGAAAAACCGCCAATGGCGATTCGCTGCCGTGGAAGTCCGGCGGCGATCAATTCCGTCACGAGGTGCGAAACGAGCCCGAGCGCCGAGGAAAGATACGGTTCATTGCGCTCGACGGGGCTGAGAAAGCTGTACGGATACCACGTCGCACCGCTTGCCTGAGGAGCGATATAGGCAAGTTGTGGAAGATCCAACTCGCCGGCAACCGACAATATATCTTCGGCCGTAGCGCCCCTGCCGTGCAACAGAATTAGTACTCCACTTGCACTATCCAGACTTGAACCCGCACGGAGTACTCTCGAATGTGCATGTGGATCAGTAGCTGTGGCGATGCTCATGCCATTTGCACCGCCGCGTGGATCGGCTTGAGCGAGCTTTCGATGCGACTCCGATGCGGCTCGTACCAGGGCGGTAGTTTCAGAGACACACCGAGGGTGTCTTCATGTTCGTCGACGGTGAAACCGGGGCCGAGCGTAGCCAACTCAATAATGTGGCCGTCCGGGTCGCTGGTGTAAATGCTCTTGAAATAGATCCTGTCCATGACCGGAGACACGCGCAACCCTGCCGACAAGAGTTTCTCCCGCCACTCGAGTTGAGATGCGGCATCCTTTACGGCCATCGCGAAGTGATGCGTTTGTCCGACCCCGATTCGCGCATGCTTCATGCGCGCCGGATCGAACTCGAAATAGCTGATCAGCGTTCCGGGACGGCCATCGGGTGACCCCCAGATCCAGTGCGGCGCACCCGAACGGTCCATCGCCTGCGTCTGCTTCAGAAGTGTCAAGCCGAGGACACCGGCATAGAATTCGTCGGTGTGAGCGAGATTGGACGAGTGGGCGGAGATATGGTGCATGCCCTCGTGAAGTGACATCTCCGGCGTGATTTCATTGACCGGCTCGGGCCATATTTCAGGTGAAGCGTCCAACATTTCCGCGGACGGTTCGGCCATGTCGTGTGCTGAGAAGCCCGGTCCCTTCGTTGCGATTTCTATGTGCACGCCATCCGGATCATCGAAATAGATGGAGTGGAAGGCTACGCGATTGTAGGGCCCATTCACGGCAATCCCCAAGTCCGTCAGTCGGCGCTTCCATTTCAACAATCGCTCGCGACCACTCACGATGAGCGCAAAGTGATGCGTGCCGCCGATGCCGGGTCGTCCTTTCGGAAGCTGCGGCCATTCGAAAAAAGTGATCGCAGTACCGGAAGTGCCGACGCGGTCGCCAAAGTAAATGTGGTAGCTTCCGGGATCGTCGAAGTTGACGGTCTTCTTTATGAAGCGAAGGCCGAGAATCTGCGTATAAAAGTCCACCGTTCGCTGGGCGTCGGAGCAGACGAGCGTGATGTGGTGCAGACCGAGGATAGACATGGATTGTCCTTTGAAAAACGGCGGGGTGATTGCCCCGCCGCCTCGCTCAAGTGGGAATCAGATTAGTCTTTCTTTTCGTTGAGTTCGGCGACAATGTCAAGATGAACCATTTCGCCGGCGACCAACTCGCCCGCGCCGAATTTAGCATCCCACTTCAGGCCGAAGTCGAGTCGATTGATTTCACCACTTAGTTTTGCCGCCGTTTTCTTGAAGCCCCAAGGGGTATCAATCTGCTTGTCAAGGCCGCTGCCGTCAAGCACAACAGATTTGGTTACTCCACGAATCGTCAGGTCTCCGGTGACCTTGAACTTGCCCGGACTTACCGGCTCGACCTTCGTGGACTTGAACGTAATCGTCGGATGGTTTGCGACGTCGAAGAAATCGTCGCTCTTCAGGTGGCCGTCGCGTTTCTCGTTAGCCGTCGTGACGGAAGCTGCGTCGATAGTGGCTTCGAATGTCAGCGTCGAAACATCCTTTCCGTCCCAGTTCACCGTGGACGTATAGCTGGTAAATTGGCCGTCTACCGTTGAGATAATCATGTGGCTGGCCTCGAATCCGACTTTTGTGTGCGCCTGATCGATTTCCCAGCCCGCTGCAAACGCAGAGCCTGCGGCGAAGCCGCTTGCGACGAGCAATGCGAGATAGAACTGCTTTTTCATGTTCGCGTTCCTCTTCTACTTTCCTACTGTGACGTATTTGGTGTTATTCGGAAGACAGTTTTGAGTCCGCGGAAACAGCAAGGCCAAGTTTGCGCGAGAGCATCGCGAGCGACACCTGCTCGGCCTCGGAGAGAACGGACATCATGCGGGCGATGAATTCGGCGTGCAGCGGAAAGTAATCGTCGATGATTCGCCGACCTTCGGCCGTCAAGTCGACGATGCTGCATCGACGGTCATCTGGATTGGGTCGTCGCTCGATGAGGCTAAGCCGTTCGAGGTTGTCGAGAACGAGCGTCAGATTTCCTCCCGTGAACAGCAGCTTTTCGGAAATCAGTCCCTGTCGCAAGGGACCGCGATGGTACAACACTTCAAGTACGGCAAACTGCGGTTCGGTCAAACCCAAACCGCGGAGTTCGCGGCTGATTGCGTGATTCAGCGTAAGCGCCGCTCGTGTGATCTTGATAAAGGCGTCAAGCGCAACCTGTTGCCCCCTGGAACCGTGATAATGTGAAGGCATGTTCGTTGAAGTTCAATTAGTTTAACGTTAAAGGAATTGCTTGGTTCCCGATCCATGCGGCGATTTAAACTATTGAGGATTCGGGAGTTCGATTGTCTTAGGGAAGCTCAGGACGGCATCTCCATACGCCGGAGAGGCGACCGACTCAGTTGCCTTCAGACTATTGATAAACCCCGTCAATTCTTGAGGGGGTTTGTCCTGGGAGCTGCGACGTGACTCTCAATTCGTTACACGAGCACTCACTCGTTCTCGAACGCGATCGGCCCGGCGGTCGGCTGCAAGCAGCCGACACGGCTCAGGCCGTTGTCAGCAAGCGGAGACGACTGACGCGTTCGCCTCTGCATTCAGACGTGACAATCGCTCAAGCGACCAACTTGCGATACAGACTGCGCCGTGGACGCGTTGGCCCGCCGCCGAGTTCTTGTTGCCGGCGCGTTTCATAGGCCTGAAAGTTGCCTTCAAACCAGCGCACTTTTCCCTCGCCTTCGAATGCGAGGATATGCGTACAAAGGCGATCGAGAAAGAAACGGTCGTGGCTGATGACCATGACACAACCGTTGAAATCAATGAGCGCGTTCTCGAGCAGGCGGAGCGTCGTGATATCAAGATCGTTCGAGGGTTCATCGAGAAGCAACAGGTTTCCACCGCGCTTAAGTAGCTTTGCAAGGTGTACGCGATTGCGCTCCCCGCCGGAGAGATTGTCGATATTCTTTTGCTGATCTTTGCCCTTGAAGTTGAACTTACCGACATACACACGCGCGGGGATGAGGCGGTCACCCATCGGAATCGGATCCTGTCCGGCGGTGATCTCGTCAAACACCGTGGCTCCGGGAGTGAGATCATCGCGCGTCTGATTCACGTACGCGAGATGAACCGAGGGCCCGAGGCGGATGGTTCCCGACTCGGGAGTCTCTTCTCCCACGATCATGCGAAACAACGTGCTCTTCCCCACCCCGTTCGGGCCGATGACACCGACGATGCTCCCTTTCGGGATGTCCAGACTGAAACCCTTGATGAGCGGAGTGCCGGCATAGCCCTTCACAAGGTCTCGCACCTCCATCACCACGTCTCCAAGCGGAGGACCGGGCGCGATTTGAATGTCCGCCGTTGTCTGATGCAGATCGAAGACCTCCTTCGTGCGCTGCTCGTACTCCTGTACGTGCTTCAAATTCTGCTGCACGCGGTCGGATTGCGACAACCGAATCCAAGCGCTCTCGCGCTTAAGAATCGCGAGACGGACGGTGTCCTTCTTTTCCTGCTTTTCGAGTTGTTGGATCTTCTGCTCCAGCCAGGAGGAGTAGTTACCTTCCCACGGAATGCCCCGGCAGTTTTCCAATTCGAGAATCCACTTGGTGACATTATCCAAGAAATAGCGATCGTGCGTGCTGATAATGACCGTGCCCTCAAACTCCCTCAACTGTTTTTCCAGCCAGGCGACCGTCTCGGCATCGAGATGATTGGTCGGCTCATCGAGCAATAAGATATCGGGCTTTTCGAGCAGTGCGCGGCAGAGCGCGACGCGACGACGCTCCCCTCCGGAGAGCACGGAAACCGGCAGCGCTCCGTCGGGCAGAAACAACGCATCCGAGGCTTGTTCAATCTGATGCTCGAGGTTCCAGCCGTCGACCTTCTCGATCTCGTCCTGCAGGCGCTGCATCTTTTCGAGTGCTTTCTCCATCTCATCGCCTTCCATTGTCGCCATGGCTTCGGCAAGCTGATTGTACTTGTCGATCAACGCAACGACTGGAGCGAAAGCGGCTTCGATGTTCTCGCGGACTGTGGAATTCAGATCAAGCTGCGGCTCCTGAGCCACCAACGACACGCGAACACCTTTGTGCGGCTCGGCGAAGCCCTTGTACTCCTTGTCGATCCCGGCCATGATGCGCAGCAAGGTCGACTTGCCGGCGCCGTTGTCGCCGACAATCCCGATCTTTGCGCCGGGGTAAAAGGCCAGATTAATATCGTCAAGGATCTTCTCCTGACCGTAGTACTTGTAAAGTCCTTGGATGACGAAGACGAATTGTGGTGCCATGGATGTGAAGACGTTCTGAAAACGACTACCTCGAAATGAATGTGATTAACAACTCGGAGGCCTCGCATGACGGGGTCGATGTCACGACAGTCACGAACGCCGCTCGGCGCCAACGACCGAATGATGCGCCTCTTCGGTCGCGTGGCGGTCGGTGCGGTCGGAACGAGGGCTGAGGAGTTTTGCGATCAGGCCGGTCCAGCCGGTTTGGTGCGAAGCACCGAGGCCGCGGCCGTTCTCGCCGTGAAAGTACTCGTAAAACAGCAAATGATCCCGGAAATGCGGGTCATTTTGCGATAACTTGCTCTCTCCAAAGACTGCACGCCTGCCGCTATCGTCACGGAGGAAAATGCGGCTCAGTCGGCGAGTCAACTCCTCTGAAATCTCCAGCAGCGTGAGCAGATTGCCGGATCCGGTCGGACACTCGACTTTGAAATCCGGCCCGTAGTAATGATAGAATTTCTGAAGCGATTCGATGATCAGGTAGTTCATCGGCATCCAGATTGGCCCGCGCCAATTGGAGTTGCCGCCGAAGAGCGCCGTATCCGCCTCCGCCGGCTGATAGCTGACTTTGAACACTTCTCCGTTCACGTGAAACTCGTACGGTCGTTTCAGATGGGCCTTCGACAGCGCGCGAACTCCGTAATCGCTGAGGAATTCGGTTTCGTCCAGCATGCGTCTCAACAACCGTTTCAGCCGCCGTCCGCGCAGGAGTGATAGCAACCTACGCTCACCCATGCCCGGCTGCGTCCAGCGCGACACCAGACTCGCCATGTCCGGTTTGTTCTCCAGCAGCCACTCAGTCCGCTCCTTGAACAATGGTGTCGTAATCATGAATTCGGGTTCGAGCGTTTCGACGGCAAACAACGGAATCAGACCCACAATGGAGCGAATGCGCAACGGAATCAAGGTGTGATCC
>CAZGVT010000077.1:0-11555 GCA_964529255.1 uncultured Alphaproteobacteria bacterium
CACGACAGCCCGAAAACAGCAAACCGCCCGTCGTCGAACGGGCGGTTTGCCTTATTGTTCTTTTCTTAATTCAAGCGGCGAACGCCTGCTCGCCTTTCGCGAGGAAGGCCGCCCAAGCCGCATCGTCCAGACTTGCTTCGTCCACTGGAACAAGGCTCGGCCCTGGTCGCCCGGAGACACAATGAGGAAGTCGCTGATTAGGAGTCCCAACCTCAGCTCCCATCGACGGTCAGTTCCCTGTATTCTCGCGTGGCCAGATCGGTCCTTGGGATTGAGCCTCAATAAGTCATCAAATGAAACAGGCCCATCCAACCGGATGGGTCTGTTTATTCTTGACTTGTGCTGGAGGGGGGACTCGAACCCCCACGTCCCGAAGGACACTAGTACCTGAAACTAGCGAGTCTACCAATTCCACCACTCCAGCAATACAGAGGCCCAAATTTATGGAATTCTTGAGTCTTAGTCAAGGCCACACGTGCGAAGAGGCTTGATTTTCCCGTCGAAAGTGGTTATGTTTATTATTCATGCCTGAAAAGGACCCCGACAGATCGGTCGCAAAGAATCGCAAGGCCTGGCACGACTATCACATAATTCAACGATATGAGGCCGGGTTAGTCCTGTTGGGAACCGAGATCAAGTCAATTCGTGCGGGCCATATCGGTCTTCGTGACTCCTATGCCCAGTTCGTCGACGACGAACTCTTTCTCATGAATCTCTCCGTCGGCGCCTACAAGGACCGGGGCTACGCAAGTCACGAGGAACGCAGGCCGCGCAAGCTCTTGCTCCGCTCCGAAGAGTTGCGAAAAATCCGCCGCCAGGTTGAAGAGAAGGGCAATACCGTCATTCCGCTTTCACTCTACTTCAAGGGTCCTTACCTGAAAGTCGAAATTGCGGTCGCGCACGGCAAGAAGGAATACGACAAGCGCGCGCAAAAAGAGAAAGCGTTCATGCAGCGCGAACTCCAGCGCGAATTCAAGAACCGCAGAGGCTGAGAGTTCGGTTTCTTTCTCTTCGTTACCTTATCCCCAATCCCTAATCACAGTGCAGTCATTTCCGCCCGTCAAAGAGCAGATCGATCTAATCAAGCTCGGGTCTGAAGAGATTCTCTCCGAAGATGATCTGGTCAGGAAACTCGAGCGCTCCTGTAAGACCGGGCAACCGTTAATCATAAAGCAAGGCTTCGACCCGACCGCTCCTGACTTGCATATCGGTCACGCGGTCTCCATCCGCAAACTGAGACAATTCCAGGAACTTGGGCACACAGTCGTATTTCTGATCGGAGACTTCACGGGCAGGGTAGGGGATCCGTCGGGACGTTCGAAGACAAGACCCCCGATGACCGAAGCGGATGTTCAGCGTAACGCGCAGACCTATCGCGATCAAGTTTTCAAGATTCTCGATCCGCAAAAAACGGTGATTCGATTCAACTCCGAGTGGCTCGGAGTTCTGACTCCCTACGATCTCGTCGCGCTAACGTCGCATTACACCGTTGCGCGCATGCTCGAACGCGACGACTTCGACAAGCGCTACAAGTCCAATCAACCGATCTCGATTCTCGAGTTCATGTATCCACTGTTGCAAGGATACGACTCGGTTGCGCTGAAGAGCGACGTCGAACTTGGCGGCACGGATCAGAAATTCAATCTGCTGGTCGGACGCACGTTGCAGGAGCATTACGGTCTCGAACCGCAGGTCTGCCTGCTGATGCCGTTACTCGTGGGGACCGACGGCACCGACAAAATGTCGAAATCTCTCAACAACTATATCGGAATCAACGAACCCGCGAGGGAGATTTTCGGAAAGACAATGTCGATCCCCGATGCTCAGATTCTATCTTATCTTACTCTTGCGACGGGAGCGTCGCCGGTCGAAGTGAGTACCGTGCGAAAATCGCTTGAGAGCGGGGCCAATCCGCGCGATGCGAAGCGAGATCTGGCCGTGCGCATCGCCTCTCTCTATTGCGGAGACGACGCGGTCAGGCATGCTCTCGAAGAGTTCGATCGCGTGTTTTCAAAAAAAGAGATCCCCGACGTCATTTCCGAATTTCTCGTTCCCAATCATGAGTCGCATGCGCTTGCAAAGCTGATGGTAGAGTCGGGCGGCGCCAAGTCAAATTCCGAAGCGCGCCGGCTGATCGAAGCGGGAGGAGTTCAGCTCGATGGAGTGAAGGTCACCGATCCGCATCTGCACATCGCTGTCGACTCACCGGTCTTGCTGAAAGTCGGAAAGCGCTTTTTCACGCGCCTGATACCGGCAGGTGCTTCCTGACGAACACTGTCTCGTTGCTGTGCGCTCCTGACTGACTCCCTCCGCATGGCATGCGCGCACATTAATCCGCAGCAAATAAACCTCGTCCTCACACACTTTTCCCTTTAAACCGGGAGATTCTTCGCATGAAATTGTCTCGTGCATTGCAAATCGGCGGCTTCAGCCTGCTTGCGCTGTTGATCGCATTGAGTGGCTGCAAGAAGAAACAGCCCGCGTCGCCATCCGAAACCCGCGACGTCTTCGGCACTCAAGTCACGATCACTATCCTCGATCCCAATCAGGATCCGGCGGTCGTCGGCAGGATTTTTGAAGAGTGTTTCGGTCTCATGGGCACGTGGGACACTCGCACTTTGAAAACCGGCCCGCAAAATCAAGTGGCCAAAATCTCCACCGGGGCCGGACAGGAATCAGTCCCCGTCGATGCCACAACTTTTGATCTGCTCATGAAGGGCATGCGGCTCTATGATAACGGGGGAAAGGTCTACGATATTCGCTACGGACCGCTGCTTGACCTTTGGGGCTTTGATTCCAAACCCCGAGTGCCGACGAAAGCTGAACTTGATACCGTTCAAACTCTCGTCACAAACGGCGGAATGTTTGTTGCCGGAAATTCCATTCTGCTTGCGCGCGAGAAAATGCGGTTTGACGTGCGCGAAATTGTGGTCGGATATGTCTTTGATCAGATCGCCAATCGCCTTGCCGAACTTGGCATTCGCTCAGCCATCATCTCCGCTCCCGGTGTGTGGCGGCTGATGGGCGATCCGCCGACATCAAAAGGATTCGAAATCGGGCTGCGCAATCCGCTGAAACCGGATTCTGTCTGGACAACCATTCACGTCCCGGCGGGAGGAGTCTCCATGCAGAGTTCCGCAGAAGGCAGATTCACTGCGGACGGCAAGACCTATCATCGATTACTCGATCCGCGCACCGGCATGCCGGCGTCCAATTGTGCTGCCGCCGTTGTGCATGCGCCCGATGCGGTCACTGCGGAGGCGCTCGCCTACTCTCTGTTCGTCACCGGAGCCGTGGATAGCTTCGACACAACCGGAAAGCAGGCGGTCCTCGGAAGCATGATTGTCAAGGAATCCGGGGGCAAGCTGACGCACACTTCAGCCGGTTCACTCTCGACGCGCGGATAGATCACCGTTGGAAGACCGCGAGCGCATCCTCGTGATTCGCCTGTCTTCATTGGGGGATGTACTGCTTGCCGCTCCATTGATGCGCGCGCTCCGGCGTCGTTTCGTCGACGCTGAAATTCACTTGCTGGTCGCCGCAGAATACGCCGATGCCGCGCGATTGATTCCGGGTCACGACGCGATCATCGAGTTTGATCGCAGTTCGGGGCTTTCCGGATTATTGAAACTGCGTGGTCAACTGCATCGTGCCTATGGCCTCCTGATTGATCTGCAAAATAGCTGGCGCAGCACGTTTCTTCGCACGTTGATCTTTCCCACGATATGGGTTGCCGCCCGAAGGTATCGCCTTCGCCGCTGGCTCTTGATCAACTTGAAATGGGATACTTACCGGCTTCCGCGAAGCGTCGCCATTCGATATCTCGATGCGGCTGAAACCCTCGGCGCCAATGACGACGGTGCAGGTCTTGATCTGCGAGTCCCATGGGATGCGGCGCAATGGGCTACTCATTTTCTGATCGAGAAGAAGATCGACGGGCGATTCGTCGTGCTCTGCCCCGGCGCTCGACATTTCACCAAGCGTTGGCCAATCGAACGCTGGAGATCGCTTGCGGTTGAACTCTCAGCCACGGGAATTGAGATAGTTGTCACGGGAATGGATACAGAAGGCTCCAGCATCGAGACCGTTTGCGCCGGATTGCCGACAGCCGTGCCGCTCATTGAATCCCAAATCACCAGAGTTGCCGCCGTTCTGGAGAAGGCCGATGCGGTGATCACAAATGATTCCGGTTTGATGCACCTCGCCTCCGGATTGAATCGCCCGGTCGTAGCCCTGTTCGGACCGACGGTCGAGCAGTTTGGATTCTTTCCTTTCCGCGCCAACGCGACAATTCTGCAACACCAGCTTAACTGCCGCCCCTGCACGGCCTTTGGCGGTCGAACCTGTCCAAAAGGACATTTTCGCTGCATGCTGAATACCGACGTACGACAAGTACTCACGGCGGTTCAGCAATACCTGGCCTCGTGAGCGGCTAACCGATGAATCGATTCTATCGCGGACTCTATCGTTTTGTGATCCTCCCCGTCCTCTGGGGAGGATTTCGCATATCAGGAATATTCTTCACCAAAGGCCGCGCCGGAATTCGTGGGCGACAAGCGCTCATTCGACGTGTTGTGCAGGCGCGCGATGCCGCCGGCTCGCGAAAAGTCGTCCTGTTGCACTGCGCATCAGCCGGTGAACTGGAGTCGCTCAAGCCCATCGTTGACGCGTTGAAACCGGCGGGTTACTTCATTGCCGTCTCCTACTTCTCGCCGTCCGCCATGCACGCGGCGCGGAAATATCCCGGCTTTGACTTCGCCGATTTTTCTCCTCTGGACGCGATTCCCGGAGTGAATGCCTATCTGAACGCCTTGAAACCGGACCTGATCGCGATCACCAAGCACGATGTTTGGCCGAATTTCGTCTGGACTGCGCAATTGCGCCGCATCCCCGTCGTCCTCATCAACGCAAATTTCCCGAAGGACTCGTTGAGACTGCATGGAATGTTTCGCGGCTTTCATCGCGCGGTCTACTCCTCTCTGAATCGCATTCTTTGCGTATCCGCTGAAGATGCGAAACGAATCGGTGAAGTTGTGAGTTCGCAGGTCTCCATTTCCGCAACCGGTGATTCGCGATTTGATCAAGTCGTGGCCCGCGTTGCCCGTAAGAATGCACTGCCGAGTGAATTGGAGTCCTACTGCGCAGGAGGTGCTACGATCATCGCCGGTAGTACGCATCGGCGCGATGAGGATTTGCTGTTCGGGGCGATGCCCCGCCTCCGCGAGAGGTTTCCTGATCTCCGCTGGGTGATCGTGCCCCATGATCCGTCGACTCAGGCGCGAAGTCGCATTATGAGTGCCGCGCAGAACTCCGGGATTCCGATTTGCGAATTTACTGAGCACGATCTCGACATGAATTGTAATCTTATCCTCGTCAATCGAAAGGGAATCCTTGCTGACATGTTTCGTCTTGGATCCCTCGCCTACATCGGAGGCGCCTTCGGCAAGGGCGTTCATAGTGTAATCGAGCCGATGGCCGCAGGACTTCCAGTGATCTGCGGCCCGCGCATCGGAGTTTCGCATGAGGCCCGGCGAGCCCACGATCTGGGTCTGCTGCATGTCGTTTGCAGTGTGGACGATGTCGTCAATAGCCTCTCTCAATGGCTCTCGCAATCCGATCGCTTGATTGAGTTGCGCTCTCAGGTCAGGCAGTTTGTCGCTCAACAGAGTGGAGCGGCACCGCTCATCGCCAATCAACTCCGTGAATTCCTCGATTCCTGAGCTGGTTGCGACCGGAGTGTCATTCGCATATCCCGGTAGGCCCGGGATTCTTACGTGTGTCGATCTTACGTTGCGCCTCGGCGAGATGGTTATCCTCGTCGGGGAGAACGCCTGCGGGAAATCCACACTGTTGCGGCTGCTTTGCGGCCTTCTGCGGCCAACTTCGGGAACAATATCTGTGCGCAACATGCCCTCGAATGACAATCATCGCGCTGTCGGCATGATCTTGCAGAATCCGGATCATCAGTTGTTCGCCGAGACGGTGGAAGCCGAACTCTCGCTTGGTCTCGAATACCGCAATTGGCCGATCGAGGAGATTCGCCGCATAGTCGAACATACGCTCTCCTCGTTCGGATTGAGCGAGTTGCGCAATCGCTCCCCGCAGCAGCTTTCCGGCGGCCAAAAACAGCGCCTCGCCGTAGCCGCCATGATCGCGTCAGGATCCGGTTTCCTGCTGCTTGATGAACCGGATTCCTATCTCGATGCAAGAGCCCGGCGCGAATGGAGATCAGCGCTCGAGATGATTCGCCCATGCAGCGGAATACTTTGGGCCTCGCCTCATCTCGATCATCTGCCGACCGCATCCCGCTATTTGCTGCTCACTGCAGGATCGTTGCGGGAGCTGGCCTACGACGAGATTACGGATCATATCGCCCGTACGCAAACATGAGTTTGCGTCTTCGAGCGGAGGCCGTAAGTTATGCATGGCCGGCCGGTGCACTTGCCGTTAAAGAACTTTCTGCCGATTTTGCCGCGGGCGAAGCAAACATTGTTGCCGGACCGTCGGGTTCCGGGAAATCCACGCTCGCGCTGCTGCTTGCCGGGCTCGTGAAGCCGCAAGAAGGCAGCATTATCCGGCCGGAGATCGGACCGGCTGCGACGGCTCACGAAGTCGCCTACGTATTTCAATCGCCGGAGACCTTGTTTGTTGCCGATACGGTGCGCGAGGAGTTTACTGAATTCGGCGGCGAATTCTCGTGGGAAGTTGGATGTGAGTGGCTTGCGAAAGCGGGGATTGCTCCTTCCCCCATCTCCGGAACTCATCCGTTTCATCTGTCTGTCGGAGTCGGTCGTGTCGTTGCTCTGACACTTCAACTGGCCCGCTCTCCTCGTGTCCTCATTGTTGACGAACCCTCCATCTCACTTGACTGGAAATTCCGGACCCGAGTTTCAAAACTGCTGCTCGAATGGATCTCTCCAACACGAATTCTGATCGTAATCACTCACGATCTCGAACTGATGAGGACTCTTGGCGGTACCTCCAATCTCCTGCTGGAGGGCCAAATTCGCTGGACCGGATCAACCGCAGACTTGCTCAACAACGAAGGTATGTTGCAAGAGTTTGACCTTATTTAGCAGTCGTGGTCTTCACGACAGGATCGGCTGAAAAGCACAAGCCCGGCGATTTCGCCGGGCTTGTGCTTTTGTCAGCGGGCCTCGCTGCGCGCAGGTTGCGACCATCGCCAGAGACTATATACAAGTACGGAATACATGATCAAAGTCAGCGGCACGCGAAGATCGCCGAGTGCTTCGCCGATGCCACCGGTACTCAATTCAAAGTACGCGAGCATGGCGAGTCCAATGCCGATAAGCGCCTCGCCGGCGATAAGTCCCGAACTGTACAACACTCCCGGATCTTCTTCTTCCGACAACGCTCGCTTGCGGTGCCTGGCCCATTTCACAACTCCACCCGCCATAATTCCAACCGAAAGTCCAACCGGCAAATACAAACCCACCGCGAAGGCAAGCGAGGAAACGGCAAAACATTCAGCTACAAGAGCCAAGGCCATGCCGATGAATATCAGGTCCCAGGGCAACTGCTGACTCATCACACCATCGATGATGATTGCCATCAGATTTGCCTGCGGCGCCTGCAACGGTGATGGATGGTTGGCATCGGCGACAAATCCGTATGTGGAACCAAGCATATAGACCACCGCGCCGACAACGGAGGCTCCGCAAAGGAGTCCGACGAATTCTCCGACCTGTTGCTTCCAGGGTGTTGCGCCGACGAGATATCCCGTTTTCAAGTCTTGCGAGATGTCCCCCGCCGAGCACACGGCAACGCAAACCACGGCGCCGACCAATAGCGATGCGACCATGCCCTCCGCACCCGTGAAACCGAGTGCTACGAATAGAATGGTTGTGCCCAACAGAGTTGCGATCGTCATTCCGGATACCGGATTCGATGACGAACCTACGATACCGACAATACGCGACGCTACGGTCACAAAAATAAATCCGAAGACAACAATGAGCGGAATAATGATCGGCTGGCTTGGCACCAGTGTCCAGGTCAGCAACCCGACAATGACGGCAATCGTCCAGACCAACCAGTTCGGTAGATCAAGATCGGTTCGCTCTTTGAGCGCCGCCGACCTGTTCTTGCCGAGTCCACTGCGTCGAAGCGACCGATACAGCGCCGGCAGCGCTTTCAGCAAACTGACGATTCCCCCCATCGTAACCGCACCCGCACCGATGTAACGAACATAAGTCCCGCGGATCGCCTCGCCGGACATTCCCGAGATTGGATCCTGCAACGACGGAAACACCGCCGCAGGATTTCCCGAGCCGAAGAATGCAACCAGCGGCACGATCACCACCGTTCCCAATGCTCCGCCGGCCAGCATCACCGCTGAGATCCGTGGACCAAGAATATAGCCCACTCCAAGCAGTGCCGGAATTGCGTCAATCCCGAGAAATGACTTTGCAGGCATGCGCAATTGCAATGACAGTGATTCAAGCCACACTCCCAGGCCGGTTGCCAACTTGTAGACCGCGCCAACCGCCACTCCCTGAATAACCTTCTGCGCCTGAACTCCGCCGCGTTCCCCGGAAATCAGAACCTCCGCACACGCTGTACCTTCAGGGTAGGGCAGAGTGCCGTGCTCATCCCGAATCAGCATGCGCCGAAGCGGGATCATCATCACAATTCCAAGCGCACCGCCCAGCAAACAGATATATGCAATCTTCAGCAGTCCAGGGAGTTCAATATCTCCGCGTGTCACGTTCCAAATAAAAAATGCGGGAATCGTGAATATGATGCCCGCTGCAAGTGCTTCTCCGGATGATGCAATGGTCTGCACCATGTTGTTCTCGAGTACCGTTCCGCCGCGCACCAGCTTCCTCAATATAGCCATCGAGATTACGGCCGCAGGAATCGAAGCGCTGACCGTCAGCCCGACGCGCAGACCAAGATACGCATTGGCCGCCGCGAAAACGATGCCGAGCGCGGTGCCCAACAGAATCGCTCGAACGGTGGCTTCGGCCGGAGATTGTGAGGCCGGTACATAGGGCTCGAATTTTGTCGCTACGGCTTCGTCTTTACGCAAGGCAGGCTCCCTGAGTTACGGTTCCGGTGAATTGTCGCTCCCGTACATGCCGACGTTTTTTGCATGCAGGTTCCACGTTTGAAGAGCTCGATAAAGCGACTTGTCGGATCGACACGTCGCAACCACCTTGAGATAATTCACTGTAAATAGAAAAAACGCACTTTGTATCCCGGTGGCATGACGCGAAGAAAACCGCAAGCGATTCCGCCACACGATCTCCCGGATATACTGTTCATGATGCGCCGACCGTATCGCGCTCGCTCCGTCATGAACCACCACAAACCGCTCATCGAATACCGTGTGCAACCCCGCTCTCCTCGCTCGAACGCCAAGGTCCACGTCTTCCCAGTAAAACGGTTTGTATTCGAGATCAAATCCTCCCAAGGCAAGAAAATGTCTTCTTCTGAAGGCGCAGTGACCACCGACCGCATAGTCCGATATTCTCTCTCCGTCGCCGGTAGTGATTTGATCCTCCGGATTGTGCAGTACACGCGCAATGCCCGCCCGCCAGACGACGCGCTTCGCTCCCTCGCGGAATCTGCCCTCCCGATTTACGGATAGAAATGTAACTGCGAACAACCTCTCATCGGTGAATGGACTTGAGAGATCGGCGCATGACATTTCTCGCAAAACAGCGTCATCATTGAGCAGCACGACAATGTCGCAGGGATTCGCCTCGACCGCCCGATTCGCCGAAGCGCCAAATCCCAAATTGCGTGCATTGACGATCCAGCTTACTTCGCTGAACTCGTTCGAGAGTTCGGTTTTCAGTTCGCCGTTGCCGCTGTCGTCAACTACAACGACTGCCCGCAAACCCGGAATTGTGCCGTCTGTGAGCGGAGTCAGTGCCGCCCTCAGCGCCGACGGATTATTGTATGCGGGAATGGAAACGCCGACACTTAGATCGGTCGCTTTAGTACCGGCCACTCGAAGTGTTCACTATGGAATGGGTGAGTGAAGCTCGGCGCATTTGCGAATGAAGTCAGCCCACTCCGCCTCGTTTGATCCTTGCGGAGCGATCACGGTGTGAATCCTGTCAGACCACGGCCGCCACCGCGTGATGTGCTGCTCTATGCCTGGTCGCTGTTCGTAGATCACGATTCCCGGCGTGTGTGTTGCAGAGCAAATATGCGCGGGACCCGAGTCAAAGCCGACAAAACTAACCGCAGCTTCGATGAGTGCGCTTGTGACCCTCAGCGGGAGGTTGACGGCGACGTGGCTGTCAGGGAGTCCTTCGCCGATCTCCTTCGCCGCTGCCGTTTCCTTATCGCCGCTGCCTATCAGCACGACCGGCAGGGGAGCGGGTTTCAACTCCTTCAGCAGTTGCCTGAATCGCGAGATGGGCAAGAAGTCAGGCCGGATAGTCGCACCCCCGTAATGTAATATGATGTATGCGGAGTCCACTCCGCGGCGCTTTAACTCCGCCTGTGCCTGTTCGCGATCAGCATCGGTTGTGAACAGTTCGGCTTGCGAGCCGCTGTCCTCTGCGCCGATAAGCGTTGCCAGTCTCAGGTTGAGCGTCCGGACATGCACCTGCTCATCATAGTCTACCGTCCGGTTCAGAAACGGCGCACGCCCCTGGGTGCGGAATCCCGCGCGAATGGACGCGCCCGAGAGATAAGAAAGCAGTCCGTTCCGAAAGAACCTCTTGAACAACACTGCACAGTCAGGATTGAGCGAGCGTAGTCTGCGAACAAGTTGCCAGTACGCTCCGAACCCCGCGTCCCTTCCGCGCTTGTCATAGACGATCAACTCATCAATCCACGGACACGGTTCCAGCAATTCGTATCCCGCAGCGTCCACGACGGCCGCGATTCGCGCCTCGCGGAATCTCTCCCTGATGGCCCGCATCGCCGGGATCGCGACAATAGTATTGCCGATAGAGCCATTCCGGAAAATGAGAATCGAGCGCAGTTCATTCACCGGGAGACTGCGGCAAGTAGTTGTTGCACTTTATCAATAACGTCGTTGACGGAAACGCCGTCGACTCCATGTCCTTCCCGTGGGATGGCCACGCCGTGAATGCGCGAGTCGGGAGGAGTCCAATAGACGTGCGGCTCGTTGCCGAATATCGTGAATGTGCTTATGCCAAGCGCCGCAGCGACGTGCTTCGGACCTCCGTCGTTCCCGATTAGCACACGACAACGAGCAAGCACAGCGCCAAGTACGCCAATATCTGTGACCGACGCCACTTTCAC
Organism: uncultured Alphaproteobacteria bacterium; assembly: GCA_964529255.1. Classification (GTDB taxonomy): domain Bacteria; phylum Electryoneota; class RPQS01; order RPQS01; family RPQS01; genus CAZVXJ01. The sequence continues at coordinate 11,251 of CAZGVT010000077.1, forward strand.
ATCTGCCGGGCCCAGTTGCGTTTTCAGCTTACCGACACTTTCATCATCCCCGGGAGTATGCAACACCAACGGTTGGTACGCGGTCGAGTCTTTGATCCAGCGGATAACCTCGGCAAAACGGTGGGATGGCCAAACTTTGTAGGACCTTCGGCTGCCGACAAAAAACGCTGCTATGGGAATTGACGTGTCCCATTCCATTGATTTCCATATCCGTGTTGCCGCCGAGATGTCGTGCTCGGTCAAGTAAAATTCAGTTGCCGGACCGTCAGGCTTTGCGCCCAATGCGATGGCTAGGGCGAGCTTAT
>CAZGVT010000078.1:0-11487 GCA_964529255.1 uncultured Alphaproteobacteria bacterium
ACAATGAGCGTGCGTTGTGAGCGGGTACGAGTGCCTTCTGCCCACCTCCCTCCGGCCGGCGGCTTTCAAACTACTTGCCGAGTCCCGTGCCGTGTCGGCTGTTTGCCGAGTTCCGTGCCGTGTCGGCTGCTTGCAGCCGACCGCTCTCGACCCCGCCGGTATCACTACAGCTGTCGTTCTGGACCTCGCGTCAGCGAGTGTCCAGAATCTCTCGGATCACATCTGTGGACCTTGCACAAAGTCCGGGACGACAATGAGCGTGCGTTGTGAGCGGGTACGAGTGCCTTCTGCCCACCTCCCTCCGGGTGGCGGCTTTCAAGCCGTTTGCAGACTCCCGAGACACAAAGACAGCAGCGGCGGACTCTCGTCCGCCGCTGCGTGATCGAAACTACTGGGCGCTTAGTCGCGCGAGTTTCGTAAGACAATCAGCCGGATGAGCTGCAGCAGCGCAACCGATGCAGCCGCGATATACGTCCACGCGGCAGCATCAAGCACCTTTTTCGAGCCTTGCACTTCGTCCGGCGCGAGATAGCCGCCATTACCTAATATCGTCACCGCGCGAGCGGACGCATCGAACTCCACCGGCAACGTAACAATATGAAACAAGACTGCCGCCGCGAAAAAGGCGATTCCGATATCCATCGCCCACGTTAGGCTTGGGATGAACAAGCCAATTAGCAGTAGCGGCATCGCGAGTGTTGAGCCGAGATTTGCAACCGGCACAAGCGCCGCGCGCAGATTCATCGGTTTGTACCCGACTTGGTCCTGAACGGCGTGGCCGCATTCGTGCGCGGCAACAGCCAGCGCAGCCAGACTGTTTGATCCATATATCCCTTCTGAGAGACGAACGACTTTCTCTTTCGGATGATAATGATCGGTCAGTTCACCGGCGACCGCCTCAACACGAACGTTATGCATTCCATTCGAATCGAGGATTCTTCGCGCAACCTGCTCACCCGTGAGATTCGCGCGACTACGCACCTCACTGTACTTACGATAGGCACCCTTCACCTTGGCCTGTGCCCAGAAAGTGAGCACAAGTCCGGGGATGATGAACACCATCGTCCAATCGAAAAACGGAAACATCACTCTTGTCCTGAATTGGTTAGTCGAATTTGTGCGGCAACTTGGGTCGGCCGCGCAAGAAATCCGCAGCGGACATGGGCCGCTTGCCGCTTGGTTGTACTCGCTCTAACTGCAACGGCAGAGTCCCGGTTCCCACAATAAACGCATCGGAATCGATCAAGACAGTGCCCGCAGGCAGTCCACGATCAACTTTAAGTGCAGTACAATCAAGTATTTTTAATTCAATTGCCGCACCTCTCGTCATCGCTCCCGGCTCCGGACTCAGCGCACGGACTTTGTTACGAATGGTCTCGGCGGGCTGGCTCCAGTCGATGAGGAAGTTGATCGAGAAAAGTTTTGGCGCGCGCGTCGACAAAGCGGCATCCTGCAGAATTGGCTCGGGCACGACGCCCGCGTTGAACTTGTCGAGCACGTCGATGAGCATGCTCGCGCCCAACACGGCAAGTCTGTCGTGCAACTCGCCGTAATTCTCGTTTTGCGAAATTTCCGTCCTCTGTTGCAGAAGTATCCCGCCACCGTCAATTTCTTCCGTTAGCTGAATGATGGAAACTCCGGTGACCGAATCTCCATTCAACAGCGTCCACCGAATTGGCGCCGGTCCGCGATACTTCGGCAATAGGGATGGGTGAACATTGAACGATCCAAATGTCGGGAGCGCGAACAACTCTCGCGGAAGAATCCGAAATGCGACGACAACGAGCGCATCAGGATTCAACTTGCCGAGTTGATCCAGAAACAACGGATCTCTCAGGCTCTCGGGCTGGAACAGAGGCAGCGTATGTAGCAGTGCCGTAGCCTTGACCGGCAGCAAACCTACTTTTCTGCCGCGCCCGCGGGGTTTGTCCGGGCTGGTGACGACAGCGACAACTTCGTGAGCACTTCCCAAAAGTGCCGTAAGCGTCGGCACAGCAAACTCCGGATTTCCGCAAAACGCCACCCGCACTCGATCTATCTCCTCAGTTTGAATCGGAGCGTTCGATCTCGTTTTCCCGCATGAGCTTTCTCAGCTTCGCACCGTGCAGCGTGCGGCGCACGACCGACAAATGGTCGATGAACAGTATGCCATTCAGGTGATCGATCTCGTGCTGCAAGACTCTCCCCAGTAGACCGTCTACTTCAATCGTATGGTGCCTGCCGTGCAAGTCCTGATACTTCAGGCGCATCCACTCGGGGCGCGTCACCTGATCGCGCACATCGGGAATCGACAGGCAGCCCTCTTCATACTCCCACGAGCCGCGTGATTCGAGGATTTCCGGATTGGCAATCGAGAGTCGAAGCACTTCCTCACTCTCCTCCTGCGGTAACCCCACAACGAGCAATCGAATCCTTCGATCCACTTGTGAAGCAGCGAGACCGACACCGCTTGCTTCATCCATTGTCGCGTGCATAGTTTCGGCGAGTTCGCGAACCGAATCGTCGAACTCCGTAATCGGCTCGCATTTCACCCTTAAAGTCGGATGACCGTAGGTGATGATCTTCAATGTCTCACGCGGCTCTTGCATGTCCGGCGACTTAAGTAAGTGGGAGATTACTTCTCTTCTTCGCTGATAACCCGGGAAACCGAGCCGCGATCAATCTTGATTTTGACATTTTCGGCAATCTTGATCCACAAAGTACTCTTTTTCTCATCGATTCCGGCGACCGTCCCGTAGAGTCCGCCGGAAGTGACGATGTCGTCGCCGGTCTTGAGATTCTCAATCAACATGCGATGCGCCTTCTGCCGCTTTTGCTGCGGGCGGATCATGAAGAAATACATCACCACGATGATCAGAAGAAACGGCATCAAACTCGAAAAGAGCGAAGGCGCTGCGGGTTGCGTTTGCGCGATCGGGAGTTGCTGAGCGAAAATCGTCGACAGAGCGAAAATGGGAGGTAACAAAGGCGGCTCCAATGTGTTTAGTTGTCGTCGGTCCCGGACTCGGCGGCCATGCGGTGCAACGCCTCTCGCATCCAGGCCTGAAAAGTTCCTTGCTGAATTTGATCGCGGGCTGTAGCCAAAAGCCGCTGATAGAAATGCACATTGTGAAGCGAGACCAGCCGGAGGGCGAGCAGCTCCTGTGCGACAAACAGATGCCTCAAGTAGGCGCGATCAAAATTCCTGCACGTGTAACAGTCGCAATCGCGGTCAATTGGCGAGAAATTCGTCTTCTCCCGCGCCGCCTTTACAATGAGCTTTCCGGACCGGGTAAATGCGGTACCGTTCCTGCCGTTCCGCGTGGGCAGCACACAGTCGAAAAAATCAACTCCGTGCGAAATCGCGAACAATAAGTCCTCAGGAAAACCGACTCCCATCAAATATCTCGGTTTGCTTTTCGGCAGCAGGCCGCTGACAAGTTCAACCATCTCCCGAAAAACACTCTTCGGTTCTCCAACGGCCAAACCGCCGATGGCATAGCCGGGGAAATCCAAGTCGACGAGCTCCGCCGCCGAATCACGCCGTAGATCCTCGAACACCGAACCTTGCGCAATCGCCCAGAGATTTTGCCGGTGCTCATAAAGTTCCGGCAGCTCCTCATGCGATGCCTTGGCACTTGACGCCCATTCCACGGTGAGTTCGTGCCACTGCTTCGCCTGACCGTATGTGCACGGATAGGGGGGACAAAGATCGAGTACCATCATGAAGTCGCTGCCGATGGATCGCTGAATTTCGACAACGCGCTGTGGCGAGAACAGATGATAACTTCCATCAAGATGCGACTGAAACTCGACGCCCTCAGGTCGCACCTTCTTCAAATCCGCCAGCGAAAACACCTGATATCCGCCCGAATCGGTGAGAATCGGACGCTGCCAGCGCATGAAACGATGCAGACCGCCGGCTTGCCTCAGGACTTCGGTTCCCGGCCGCAGATAGAGATGGTAGGTATTGGCAAGAACAGCTTGAACACCAGCATCGCGAAGTTCGTCGGGCGTTAAGGTCTTGACGGTTCCCGCAGTGCCAACCGGAAAGAAACACGGAGTCTTGATGGCCCCATGATCGGTCTCAATGCGGCAAACTCTGGCCGCGCTACCGCTGAGATCCTCGGCGATGACGGCGAACGGGTGACTTCCGCGCTGCATTCAGCGTTTCAGCAACGATCTGTTTAGTGTGTTTCCATGAGTTGCGCGCGCAACGACTCAGGGGAAGTTGCAGGAAGCTCGCAGGAAAAGTCCCGGCAGAGATAGGCCGTCGGCTTTCCGTCTATTGCGAATTTTGCTGCCGTCAATCGGGCTAACGCGGACCACGATCCGGTAGCTGGAATCGAACTCGCTGCCGTCCACACGGTCAACAGATCGCGCCCGCGATAGCTCGTCGCAATGTCGTACATCATTCGCCCGCGATCGCCGACGACAACAAGTGTCGGCGGCGGATACAACAAGAGATCAACCGTAATCAAACTTTGCGCGAACGCCGCAGGCGCGCGCTCAATAAACCCGGCAAGCGAGTTGACCTGCTTTTCCGCATGCTCGCGAAACCAATCATCTCCGGTCAGGCAGTAAAGACGCGCGTGCAGATTTCCGGCGAGCGCGATTCCCGAGGGCATCGCATTGTCGTAGGGATCGATCGGGCGGGAGTCGCCAATGCCCTCCGTCCCCAGCCGATAGAGTCCGTCGCCCTGTGAGAAGAGCGAATCGAGTTTGCGGGCTAATGCGAGACTCCCATCCAACCACCTCGCATCGCCATCCGCCATGAAGAGGTCGAGCAATCCGCATCCCATGGCCGAATAGTCGAGTAATAGTTGGACCTCATGGACACGGTCACCCATGAGCGAATGCGGAAGTTTTCCGACCCGCTCGAAATGATTCAGGAATCTCTCGGCGAGTTTTCTTGCGGAGCGCAAGTACGCATCATTCCCGGACTCCGCGAAACCTGCCGCAAGTGCGGTGAGCATGAAGCCGTTCCAATCCGCAAGCACTTTCTCATCTCTGAACGGACGCACTCGCTTCGCCCGTTCTGAGATCAATCGGGAGCGCGAAGATCGCAACTCCAGATCAAGTTCGGTGGGCGGTCTGTCTAAACGACGCGCCCAATCAGAGACCGGAATCGGGAGATTCGGCACCGATTGACCGTTCTCAAAATTCCCCGTATCGCTGATGTCGTAAATGCTGCAGAAGCGTGTGCCGGTTTCGTCACCGAGCAGCGACTTCACCTCCGAGGGAGACCAGACGTAGAACTTGCCCTCCTCGCCTTCGCTATCCGCATCAAGCGCTGAAGCGAATCCGCCTTCCGGCATTTCCATTTCCCGAAGCGCCCAGTCCAGGCACGCTCGGCCAACCGTCGCAAATTCTCCATCTCCCGAAATTTGAGCCGCCTGGAAATACAGCGTCGCAAGCAGCGCATTGTCGTAGAGCATCTTCTCAAAGTGCGGAACGAGCCAGCGTGCATCGGTCGAGTAGCGATGAAATCCGCCGCCCAGTTGATCATGGAGGCCGCCCGCAGCCATCTTGCGCAACGAGTGGATCGCCATCGCGCGCGCCTTTTCGTTGTCGTCGCGTGCCGCAATGCGAAGCAGCAGCGTCAGCTCCATGCTGTGCGGAAACTTGGGTGCGCCTCCGAATCCGCCGAATACTGAGTCGAATCGATCTTCCGCGCTCCGCACAGCCGCGTCAAACAGCTCTGGACGAATCTTTCCCGCCGCGACGTCGAATTTTCGGGCGTCGCTCAGAGAGGCGTGTATCGCATCCGCAGATGAATCGATCTCGCTCCGGTGACTTCTCCAGGCCTGAAGCACCGATTGAAGTACTTCGAGAAATCCCGGTCTCCCGAACTTCGACTCGGCGGGCCAGTAGGTCCCCGCATAGAAAGGCTTTCTGTCCGGAGTCAGGAACACGGACATTGGCCAACCTCCGTGTCCGCTGATTGCCTGGACCGCTTCCATGTAGTGGTGGTCCACATCCGGCCGCTCTTCGCGATCGACCTTGATGGACACAAAATTCCGGTTCAGAAATTCCGCAATTGAGTCATTCTCAAAGCTCTCGCGCTCCATGACATGACACCAGTGACACGCGGCATAACCCACGGACAGGAAGACAGGTTTGTCTTCGCTTGCAGCGGCTTCAAACGCAGCATCCCCCCACGGCATCCAGTCCACCGGATTGTGCGCATGCTGAAGCAGGTACGGACTTGCTTCATGGATCAACGCGTTAGTGTGCGCGTGCCGGGCAGACATTTGTGGCTTGGACGCGCAAGCGGCGACCAGGAATGGGACAAGCAGGAAACCAAGTGAAAGCCATGAGGTCAACGGAAATTCAACTTGTTGGTTGTTCCACGGGTTCGGGATGTGTTACCACGTGCATGTTCGGAAACCGGTTGCAAAGTGAATCTTCAATCAGGTCGAGAATCCGGTGAGTTTCTCCCAATTTCATCTCGGCGCTGAGTTCGACGTGCATCTCGGTAAACAATTGCGGACCAGCCCTTCGCACTCGCACATCATGGACTCCGATCACGGACTCCGTTCGCAAAGCAATTTGCTCAACTTCTTCGCGAATCCCCGCCGGTGCTCGATCGGTCAGTGAGTTGAACACATCTCGTCCGATCCGAAGCGAGAGCATGATAATCACGCCCGCAACAAACACCGCGGCGATGCTGTCCGCGGACGGATAGCCGAGACTGGTCATGACCAAACCGAAAATGACGACGAAGGAGTCGAGAAAGTCCGTCAGAAAATGCGTCGAACTCGCGGCGAGCGCCTCGCTCCGAGTTTGCCTGGCCGCGCGCATGAGAGCCAGCGTCCGCCAGCCCTCAACCACGAGCGATAATCCCATCACGGCGAAAACCAGCGGGCCGATTTCCACCGGCTGTGGGTCTACGAACATTCTTCGAAACGCCTGAACGAGCACGGCTCCCGCCACGGCCACGAGAAACAGCAGTTGCACAAACGCGCCAATGCTCTCGTATTTCGCGTGGCCATACAGGTGATCGTGGTCCGGCGGCTGTACGGCTTTACGAATCGCCACGAACGTGATCACAACCGCCAGCGTATCCACAGCCGAGTGACCGGCCTCGGAATACATGGCCAGTGAATTCGTCACGACAGCCGTTACGAATTTCACTCCGGTCAACGCCAGCGACGCGGCCACCGAAACGAGCGCGATGCGCGTACGCCTTTCAGCGTCATCAGACGAGAAGAATCCGCGAGTATTCGCCGGTGCGACCGTTTTCACGAGTTTGCAAGCACGAAACGTGCGTGACCGGCAAAGTCGTTCGCGAACTCGACCCGGTCAAATCGAGTCCGAAATATGGCGCCGACCGCTTCAGACTGCTCCCATCCGACTTCAACCGCGAGCAAGCCCGGGGAACTCAGAAGTCGCGGCGCATGATCGGCAATCCGGCGATAGAATACCAGTCCGTCCACGCCTCCGTTCAGAGCGCCCCGTGCCTCATGCATCGAAACTTCGGGCTGCAATGCGTCGATCTGCGCTTCGACTATGTACGGCGGATTCGAGAGAACGACGTTATACGGCGGGGACACTCGATCCGGGAAGTCGCCGCCAAGCACATCGGCGTGGAACGCATTCACGCGATCCGCGACATCTGAATTCGTGGCATTGCGAATCGTGCAACTGATCGCCGCGAAATCGACGTCAACGGCGTCGACGACGAGATGGAGATGTTGTTGGGCCAGTGACACACCGATGCAACCTGTGCCGCACCCGATATCGAGAAGTCGAATGCGCGAAGAGTCACCCAGACTCAGGACATGTTTGCTGATCAGCGAGGTGAGCTGCTCCGTCTCCGGCCGGGGTATCAACAGCTTGGGAGCCACTTCTATCGTGGCGCCGAAGAAATCGACCGTGCCCGTGATCAGTTGGAGCGGCTCGCGTTGCGCGCGCCGCTTCAAGAGATCTCTGAACTGCGCAGTCTCTACTTCGGAAAGCGGACGGTCGTACTGGAGATAGAGCTCGATGCGAGGCAAACCCAGAGTTTTGCCGAGGAGTGCTTCGGCATTCGCCCGGGGATTTTCTATGCCCTTCTTTTCCAGATATTCCCGCGCGAGGCTGAGTAGCTCGATCAACTTGCGGCCGTCATTCATCGGATCGCGTGGTCACCCTCCAACTTCAGGCGTTCCTGCCTGTCTGCAATCTTGAGCGCTTCCGTAAACTCTTCGATCTCTCCTTCCATCACACGGTCGAGCTTGTACAAGGTCAAGTCAACGCGATGGTCGGTCACTCGATTCTGCGGATAATTGTAGGTGCGAATCTTTTCCGAGCGATCACCGCTGCCAACCTGATTTTTGCGCAATGCGGAAACCTTTGACGCTTCATCTTCACGCGTTTGAGCCAGCAAGCGGGAATAGAGCACTTTCAGTGCTTTCTGGCGATTCTTGATCTGCGACCGCTCATCTTGAATGGCGACCACCAGGCCGCTTGGGATGTGAGTGATTCTCACTGCCGAGTCCGTTGTGTTGACATGCTGTCCGCCGGCACCCGACGAACGGTAGACCTGAATCTTGAGATCATCAGGCCGTATCTGAACCTCCTTCTCGTCCGCTTCAGGAAGAACGGCAACGGTGGCAGCCGACGTATGAATCCGGCCTTGAGCTTCGGTCGCCGGAACTCGCTGCACTCTGTGCACTCCGGTTTCCCATTTGAGAACTCCGTACGCACCTTCGCCGCGCAGGTCCACGACGACTTCTTTCAAACCACCCGCATCCGCTTCACTCACCGACATGACTTCGTACTTCCAGCGCCTGCGCTCGGCGAACTTTTGGTACATACGAAACAAATCTCCCGCGAATAGCGCGGCCTCTTCGCCGCCGGTTCCGGCGCGGATTTCGAGGATCGCATTCTTCGAATCATCTGGATCGCGAGGAATCAACAGCTCCTTGAGTTCCTCTTCCAGATCTACCGACCGGCGATTCAGACTTTCAAGCTCCTGCTCAGCCATTTCCCTCATATCCGTCTCCGAATCGGCGGCGAGCAATTTGGCCTGCTCGATTTGGGCAAAAACAGCTTGAAGGAGTTTCGCTTTTTCGACGAGCGGAGTCAGCGCCTTGAGCTGCTTAAGGAGAGGCATGGCTGCCTCGGGATTGGAGGCAATAGCCGGATCCGCGACCTCGTCCTGAAGGCGCTCATGTCTCGCAAGAATTGCTTGGATTTGGTTTTGAATCATCAGTAGCGGGCACCAGTTCAGTTTCTATCCACATTCCTTAAATGATAGATTTTCAAGCCTTAGAATGGGTTGTCAACTTTGAACATGAATCCGTTTGTGCCGCCCAGCAACGGTTTCTAAATATAGCCAAAATCCGCGCATACCACAAGCTGTGTGATTGCGTGCCGGACGCAGCAATTTCGCTATGTATATTTTAATATATTATTAACAATAGTTTAGATTTGCACTGATCGCCGGGATTCGTCAGCTGTCGACAATCTGACTGCTCAATCAAATAACTGTCGGCTAAACCCCAAAACCGCCTCAAATCCTCTAAGTTGTCTTGACATCTGCCCCGTGGTTTGTTATATTTGGAAGCGCAAGAAATAACTGCCCACCGGGTCCATCTGGTTTATTTTGGAGGTAAGTATGAGACTGTTAATTGCTGCAATCCTACTTCTTGGCTGCGGAACGGCGTTTGCTTATGAAATTGAGGCCGGTGTGATACCGGTCATTCCGCCCCGTACGCCAGAGTCCATTACCGCAGGCGTCATCCCTGTGATTCCGCCTCGTGCGCCGGAAGCGATTTCGGCGGGCGTTATCCCGGTTATTCCGCCACGCGGATTTGGTGAGTTCAACGCGGGCGTAATCCCAGTAATCCCTCCGCGGTCTTTTGAGGCCGGCGTGATTCCCGTGATTCCTCCGAGACCTGGCAAGTAAGCACAGGTTTTACAGAGGCATAATGGAGCCACCGGACGCGCCACGGAGTACGTGGAGGTCCGGTGGTTGCTTTAGTAGCCTATGCGATCGCAGTAGCCGCGGCGATTTGGTACACTCTCTTTTACCTGCCGTTCCCGCTGCTGGCCAGTCACTTTGCGTTTGCGCTTAACATTTTTCAGTTGGGGCTGCTTTCGCTTTTGAGCTTCATGGCGTATCGCCAGGAGTTGCACTACAAGAACGTCTTTTATCAGTTTTGGATAATTTTTGCCGCACTCGGCCTGACTGCCCCGGTGATCTACCACTGTTGGCATGTCTGGGGTGATGTGGGCGGACTGAAGGCCTTTGTTGTGACCTCGATCGTCATACATGGGCTTTTTTTGTGGGGGTCGGTCAAGATAGTCTCTACTTACATCTTTCGGGATGAAAAGCGCTGGGCGATCAACCTGCTTTCCAGTGTGGTGGTTTTGCCACTATGTCTCTGGTTCACCTGGCCCTATTTCTGGGATCCCGGAGCCATCCTCAGCTTGCCTACTGCCTCGGACCCCGCGCTAATTTATTTGCCCATTGAAGTTGCGGCAATCAGACTGAATGTGTTGTCGCTCGTCATCCTCTTGGCATTCTTTGTGCACAAACTGAGAACGGACAGACCTATCGGCGCATATGCCGATACGCTTTTCGCGTTCTACGGGGTCTTTCTTGCGGTAGACACGGCGGAGTACCTAACCCACGGTACCACAGTAGAATACCAGACGATTACGCAGTGGGCATCCGGCCTGATTCTGGCCGGAATGACAGTGACGCTGCTTTTGAGGCTGAAGTATAAATCACAGACGATTGCACAATACTATGAGTCCCAATGCATATCTCATGACCCTCGCATTGATCGGCGGATCGGTGTGTTTGATCGCCTTATTCTATGGAGTTTTTTTGATCCGGAAAAGGTTGGTGAGAGGGTATACCTTGGTACGGGAAGCGCGAAGATGAAAGTGAAACGGACCTCGGCCAGGATTAGTCGGCCGGAGTCCAAGTGAAAGAGATGAATCACGTGCCGTGCGTTAGTCAATGGAAGGCGAGCGGAGACCATGTCAACCACTAAGATGAACACGAAAGCAGTACGAGAGAAGGGCGCGATCCTCGGCAGCCTCGTCGCTGTCAGCGATGTCATGCGAGCGACCCTGGCTGATGCAGAAGCATTAGCCAACTCGCCGAGCGCTCTGCTGATCGACGGGGAGGCGGGAAGCGGTAAGAAACTACTCGCGCGGGCGACTCACGAAATGAGCTTTCGGAGGAACCAGCCCGTTGCGCTCCTTCACGCCGCGTCTCTCACACCGGACAACTTGAAGTCCGTACTTTATGGTGACATAACCACCGGGAGAGTCGGCAGGCTCGAAGCAGCCGGCGAAGGCACACTTCTGATCGACGGTTTGGAGGACCTCAGTGCGCTTGCGCAGGAGCACCTCTCATCGATCATTCAGGAGAATCGCTACAAGACTGCCTTCGGCGAGACCCGGTCGCTTTCGTGCAAGATTGTTTCGACCGCCGATCGCGGCAAACTCGAAGAGCTCGTGCGGCGAATGGCGTTTTCGCCCGGCCTTTACAATGCGCTGTCCATC
>CAZGVT010000079.1:0-11473 GCA_964529255.1 uncultured Alphaproteobacteria bacterium
GTGCGAACGGATTCCTTGTGAAACTTTTCGCATACTTCCAATTTAGCTCCGAAAGCAGAAAAAGTCAAAGCGCACTCGCAAACAAAGGACAGCATAAGGTGCGATCGTGCATAGAGCCTGCGGTTTCATCACCTCCTTTGTGCAGATTGACGAGTCAGCGAGCTTCACGGTCAAGGATTAGCCCGCTTTGCACGAATATGAACCCATTTCCCGATTCTTCCGACTTCGCAATCGACCAATCGCGCCAAGCCCTCCGGCGGTAATTCAACCGCCGTGCTGTAAGATGTTGATTTTCTGCCGGCTTTGGCGTAAATTGGCGGAGCGTGCTGAATTCGACGAGACCGTCGCATCCGAATCCAGCGTCTCGGTTCGACTAAACCTCCGTTCCTCAATATCGGATTCCAAATGTTGATTCGATTGGTCCTATTTCTCCTTGCAGCGAAGTGCTGTTTGGCCAACTACACCTTCATTGGGCCGGTGACAGGCTGGAGCGTATTGGAGCGGGGAGCTGCCGTGATCTGCGAAGGGGGTGATCGCCTTCTGCTGGAGTTTGTCACGCCTGAAATTTTCCGCGTCACTTTGTCACGGGCAGGTGATCCTGATCCGCTGCTATCGGAGGCATTCTCGAAGGAGTTGGCAAGCATTGAAGATTCGTCGAACTGGCAAGTTGAGGCGAACGAAGTCGGCGGAGAGTATGAGTTGCGATCAGGTTCGCTGATCGTGCGAGTTCAGAAGTCTCCAGCGCGTCTCACCGTCAGGGATGTGGCCGGCAATGTTCTGCTGTGTGACGACTCGACGATGTCCTACGGTTGGGACGGAAACGAGATGCGCACGTGGAAGGAACTTGCGCCGGGCGAGAAGTTTTTCGGGCTGGGTTTAAAAAGTGGCGGAGTGGACAAGCGGGGCCGCGAGTGGCAGATGTGGAACAGCGATATCCCTGCTTACACCGACAATACCGATCCACTCTATCAGTCGGTGCCATTTTACATCGGACTTAGGGATGGAAACGCGTATGGCGTTTATTTTAACAACTCCTATCGTTCGAAATTCAATTTTGGAGCCGGGCAGCAGCGCTATGCCTCATTTTCTGCGGAAGACGGTGCGCTCGACTATTTTGTTATTGGCGGGCCGACGATTGCCGATGTCATTCAACGGTTTACTCAGTTGACAGGCAGAATCTCACTGCCGCCGCTCTGGTCACTTGGCTATCAACAAAGTCGCTGGAGTTACTATCCGGATGATGAAGTGAAGCGCATCGCGCGGACATTTCGAGAGAAGGGCATTCCTGCCGATGTGATCTACCTCGATATTCACTACATGGACGGCTACCGTGTTTTTACGTGGGACTCGCTGCGGTTTCCGAATCCCAAACCGCTGCTGACGGAGCTTGAGACACATGGCTTCAAGATTCTGCCAATTATCGACCCCGGGGTAAAGGTCGATTCGAATTATTCGGTCGCGATGGAAGGTCTATCCAAAGACCTCTTTGTCAAGTATCCCGACGGCCGTTTGCACGTCGGAGAAGTTTGGCCGGGACGAACCTATTTCCCGGACTTTTCCGACCCGAAGACGCGCGTATGGTGGGGCGGGCACATTGCCGGATTGCGAAAACTTGGTGTGCGCGGATTCTGGAACGATATGAACGAGCCCGCCTGCTGGGGACAGGCATTTCCGCTTGAGACCGTATTTTACGACAGCGGGCGGCACTCTTCGCACAAAAAGATGCACAATCTTTACGCGCTGCAAATGGCGCGGGCCACGTACGATGGCTTAGTAGGCGCGTTCCCGAACGAACGTCCTTTTGTCCTGACGCGGGCCGGATTCGCGGGCATGCAGAGATTCGCCGCCTCGTGGACGGGCGACAATGTTGCATCAGAGGATCATCTTGAACTGGGAATCCGCATGATGCTTGGGATGGGACTGTCCGGTCAGCCGTTTGTGGGAACGGATATCGGTGGCTTCATGGGGACTCCGTCGCCCGAGCTGTATGCACGCTGGATCGAGGTCGGATCGCTGTCGCCGTTTTCGCGAACCCACACTCACCACGGGTCAAGTGACCAGGAACCGTGGTCATTCGGTGAACACGTCGAAGAGATCAGCCGCAAGTTCATTCGGTTCCGTTACGAGTTGCTTCCGCATTTGTACACTCTTTTTCGCGAGGCGAGCTTAAGCGGCGAACCCATTTGGCGGCCGTTGTTCTATTACGACCAAACTGATCAGCGGTGCTTCGATTGGCAATACCAGCAGCAGTTCTATTTCGGACCGAATATTCTCGTCGCTCCGGTGACAAGGGAGAAGCAATACCTCAAGAAACTTTATCTGCCCGAAGGAGAGTGGCTGGACTGGAATACCGACCGTGTATACTCAGGTGGACGAGAAATTATCGCAGACGCGCACCTCGATTGGCTGCCCATGTTTCTTCGTGCCGGGAGTATGTTTGCCCGGCGAGATGTTCAGGACTTTGCCGATCAGAGGCCGATCCGGGACCTGACTCTGGACATATTTGCGGGGTTTCAAGCCGGAACGCGAAGTCCATTCCAGTATGAATTGTACGAAGACGACGGAGCTTCGTTCGATTACACGCGGCAGGAATACCGCGTCACAACATTCACTCACCGGACGGCGGGCGATACTCTGTGGCTGGAACGATCCATGGATTTTGATCGATTTCGAGTTCCCGACCGGAAGCTGACGTTGCGATGGCATGCCGTAGATGTTCCTTCTGCAATCGTTATTGACGGTGAGTCACTGCCGCTGAATTCGACTCTCGTTCACTACGACAATTCACGCCGATTGCTTGAGGTTAAGATCGCCTCCGAACTCGATTTCAGTAAGATCGCTGTCGTCACTCAATTATCCGACGGGCACAAACCATGAATCTTGCATGGCCGGATCTATTAATCATCGCGGTCTACTTTGCTGCTGTATTTGCGGTTGGATTTTACTGGTCGAGGCGTCGCAAAGCGGATGCCGCAGGCTATTTTCTTGCGGGTAGAAACGTCGGCTGGATCGCAATCGGTGCCTCGCTGTTTGCAACTAACATCTCCAGCGAGCACTTTGTCGGCCTGGCGGGTTCGGGCGCGGCGGGAGGATTGGCGGTCGGGCACTTCGAGTGGCTGGCCTGTCTCATTGTACTTCTGCTTGGATGGATTTTTGCGCCTTTCTACCTGCGTTCGCAGGTATACACGATGCCTGAGTTTCTGGAGCGCCGCTATGACTCCGCGAGCCGCTGGTATCTCACCGGCGTCTCCATTGTTGCCTACGTATTGACAAAAGTCTCGGTAACCTTGCTCGCGGGTGCGCTACTCCTTAACGAGCTTTTGGGCTGGGACGTCTACACTTCCGCAATTGCGCTCGTACTTGCCACTGGAGTATATACGATCATCGGCGGACTTACGGCAGTGATATACACCGAGCTGGTGCAGGCGATTATTCTGATCGGCGGAGCATTGGTATTGACCTTGCTGGGACTGTCCGAAGTCGGAGGTTGGAATGCGCTGGTCGCGTCCACACCGACAGACTACTGGAGTATGTTCAAGCCGGCGAGTCATCCCGATTTTCCGTGGACGGGCATTGTGTTCGGAGCGCCGATCCTTGGCATCTGGTATTGGTGCACCGATCAATACATCGTCCAGCGCGTGTTGAGTGCGCGTGGATTGGAACAAGCCCGTAGCGGCGCTATTCTCGCCGGCTATCTTAAGATTCTGCCCGTATTCATCCTCGTGTTGCCGGGAGTGATCGCGCATGTTCTGTATCCTGATGTGAGTGGCGATCAGGCGTATCCGGCGATGGTATCGCGGCTGCTGCCGACCGGGATCAAGGGCGTCGTCATCGCCAGCCTGTTGGCCGCTCTGATGTCCTCCCTTGCTTCGTGTTTCAACAGCGCGTCCACGCTGTTCACAATTGATGTCTACCGGAAAGTTCGTCCGAACGCCCCGGAGTCGAGGCTGGTTGCCGTGGGCAGAATCGCCACCGCTGTGATCGTACTACTGGGAATCTTGTGGGTACCATTCATAAAAGTCATCTCCTCTCAATTGTATGTGTACCTGCAGAGCGTGCAAGCTTACATCAGTCCTCCGATCGCGGCGGTGTTTCTGTTCGGGCTACTCTGGTCTCGCGCCAACGGCAGAGGCGCTCTTGCTGCGCTGCTCAGCGGGCTTGTGCTTGGTGCGACGCGGTTGATCGGCGAGCTGATTCACAAGCAATCACCGCTGGCGGATGGAGCCTTAGCCTGGATGGTGGAAATGAATTTCCTTCATTTTGCGGTGTTCCTTTTTGCGATCTGTTCCGTTGTGTTGGTCGCGGTGAGTCTCGTGACTCCTGCGCCGGGGTTGGCCTCGTTAAGTGGTCTAACCTTCAGGCACACACCTCGCGCGGAGAGGTCCATTTCCGATCCCCTGTTGCATCGACGCAATGTGCTGTGGTCGGTGGGACTTGTCGTTGCGGTCGTCGCACTTTGGGCGTGGTTTTTCTGATTGCCAGCCGGTCGCCGAGCCGGTATGCGCGCCCCAGAGACTTCCCGATCGAGGAGGCAAATTCGGATCTTACCAGAGAGGCATCTCTCCTGGCTTTTCGATTAGTGTATGCCTTAAAGTCTATTTATAATTAGTTTACATACCGGATTGTCTTTAATATCTTGACCCCCTGACTACTTGACAATGGGCCGAGGAACCATTATATTACTATATCGTTATATAGATATACAGAAATGAATAACCTGTTTGCCCTCATTTTTCTTTTGATGCTGCCGCTGTTAGCCCATGCGGAAACGCTGTCTTTAGAAGCAGCGGCACGCATGGCCCGGCGGCAGAGTCCGGTCTTGCGCTCCGCACGCGAGAAATGGCTTGCCGCCGAGCAAGCGGCGCGTCAGGCCATTGGCTACCGACTGCCCAGCATTGAGCTGCAGGAAATCGGGATGCGAACAACTAATCCTGCGGAAGTCTTTGGCATGCAGATGAATCAGGAACGGTTCAGCATGATGGGCTTTGCCGATCCGACTCAGGACCCGAACAACCCCGATCCGTTGAATAGCTTTGTAACTCGGGTCGAAGCGAACATGCCGGTCTTCACCGGAGGGAAACTTCATGCACGAACTCGACAGGCGAGGTTGATGGCTCGGGCGGCTCGTATGGAGTACAAACATGCGCTGAACGGAGTCAGTCTTGGTGTCGCGGAAGCGTGGATGAACCTCGGCAAGGCAAGAGAGCATCGTGACCTGATGCGCAAAGCTCACGCGACTGCCTCCGCGCACTTCGATCGCGCGCGCGCGTATCTTGATGAAGGCATGCTCTCCCCGAATGAAGTGTTGCGCGCCGAAGTGTATGTCGCGGAAATGGAGGAGTGGGTCGCACGTGCCGAGTCCGGCGCTCAACTCGCGGAAGCCGCACTGAATTTTCAGATTGGAGTTCCGCAGAGCGGATCCATCAGTCAGGACGACGTTCCAGAGTTTGTCGTGGAGCGCGATAGCCTTCCTGAGTTGTTGGATCAGGGTCTGAAGAGTCGTGCCGATCTTAACGCGGCGAGAGAGAAATTGAAGGCTGGGCAGTTGGAGAAGGCTGTGGCCAGCTCGGGATTTCTTCCTGAAGTTGGGATCAGCGCACGGTATGATTGGTATGACGAATCGCTGTTTGGTGACCACGGAGAGTCCTGGGCGATCATGGGAATGGCAAAGCTGAACTTATTCAAAGGCGGCGCTGACTTGGCCGGCTTGTTGAAAGCCCGCCATGATGCAAATGCGGGCGAGGCTGAAGTTCTCAGATTTGAAGAGGGGATAAGTTTGGAAATCCAACAGGCACACGGGGAGCTGGCCTCTGCGAAGGCTCGCCATGATGCGGCAAGCAAGGCACTGAATGCGGGGCGGGAGAATTTGCGCGTCGTCGAAGAACGGTTTGGCCAAGGGGTTGCGAAGATGACAGACCTGCTTGACGCGCAAGTCGCCTTGCGGGAATTGGAAGTTCGCGAGCTTGATGCCCGGTATGATCGTGGGCTCGCCGTCCTGCGACTGAGAAAAGCTTCAGGCGCGCCCGTATTGGATTCAATTGACGAGGAACAATGAAAACTACCGCTGTGATCTTCGGACTCGCCGCACTCGCCACGCTCACGAGCTGCTCACACGACATCGAGCAGGTTACTTCTGTGCATGGAATCATGAGCGCGCGGGTTGAAACTGTACAAGTTGAAAAGCTGCCGCGTCAGATTGACGTGCGTGGGACCATTGCCGCTGAGCATGATGCCGTGCTTACCAGTCGCGCCATTGGACCCGTCGTAGGCAAACACGTGAAAATCGGCGATGCTGTTCGCAGGGGACAGTTGCTCGTCGAAATCGAAAGTGATATGAGCGGAGGTGGATTGGCCCAAGCGACGGGTGCATTGGCACAGGCTCAGGCATCGCTTGCGCTATCGGAGCGAAACTACCGGAGATTCGAGTCATTGTACGCGAAAAAGGCCTGCTCCGAACTTGAATTGGACATGGCACGGATGCAATTCGAGCAGTCGCGAGGAGCCGTTGAACAGGCGCAAGGCGCCGTAAATGCCGCCTCGGCCGTTGCGGGCGAGAGTTCGCTGCGCGCACCCTTTGACGCAATGGTTGTTGATATACTGGTCAGCGTGGGTGACATGGTCGCGGCGGGCAGGCCGGTGATTCACCTGCAGTCCAGCGAGGGGAGAGAGCTACAGTTTACGGTCCGAGCGGGTGATCGTAGATTCGTTCGAAGCGGCGACAGAATTCCGTTTACCGTCGAATCCCAGGCGGAACTGGGTGTTCAGTATGCAACAATCACCGAAGTTGCCCCGGCGGCAGACCCGACGACTCACAGCTTTGCGGCGAAAGCCGCACTTGCAAATCACGCACTCCCCGCGGGTCTCACGGCACAGATGACATTACTCGGTGATTCTACAGAAATGATTCTTGTCTCCAATGATACAGTCTACAGGACAGGTGGCCTGACGCTGGTATCCACTGTTGACGAGAGCGGGAAAACCCGGACGAGGGCGGTTTCGTTGGGGCAGCGATTCGGCGAGCGCGTCGAAGTGCTCTCCGGGCTGCGAGCGGGTGAGCGCGTGGTCGCGAATCGCACGGGTGTGATTCCCGAGGGAACACGAATCGAACGGGTGAACGGATGAGCGGTTCAAAGAGCGATCGCACACCTGCAGAATCCGGCAGCGACCTGCTGGCCGAGGAGATTGTTTCTGCCAGACGCGAGGCAAGACGCGAGAAGCTGGCCAGAAAGAAGATCGGTATCTCCGGACGGATTGCATCTGCGTTTCTCGACTCAAAACTAACGCCGCTGCTCGTGATTGCGGCGTTGTTAGTCGGTGGGCTGGCTCTGCTGATTACGCCGCGTGAAGAGGAGCCTCAAATAAAGGTCCCGATGGTCGACGTCTCGATCGGCATGCCCGGGTCCACGCCGCAAGAGATTGAGCGTCGGATAATTACTCCGGTCGAGAAGCTGCTTTACGAAATCGAAAACGTCGAGTACATCTACTCCATCTCGCGTCCGTCGGGCGGCATGATTATCGTGCGGTTCTACGTGGGTACGGACCCGGATCAGGCGGTCACGCGGGTGCATGCCAAACTGCAATCGGCAATGGATCGCATTCCGCCGGGTGCCACTTCGCCTTTGGTCAAGCTGCGTACAATAGACGACGTGCCGGCGATTGCGTACACGCTTTGGAGTACGGCGCTAAGTGAAATGCAGCTGCGAACCATTGCCGACGAGTTGAATTCTGAATTTGTCAAACATCCGCGCGTCTCTCAAACGTGGGTCATCGGCGGTCAGCGTCGCGTTGTGCGAGTGACTTTCGATCGAGACAAGCTCAACTCGTACAGCGTCTCTTTGCTGCAGGCAATGGGCGCGCTCTCCGGGTCGAACTGGCGGCTCCCGGCAGGAGAGATGACTGCGGGGGATGGAGTTGTCGACGTGCACGTCGGTGACCAGTTGCGCAATATTGAGGAAGTGAGGCGCGTACTCATTTCGGTTTATGGCGGACACCCGGTATATCTGCAGGACGTTGCCAGTCTGGAAGACGGGCCCGAAGAGCCCGCGCAATATGTGTGGATGGGCAGCGGGCCTTCAGCCGGTGAAAAAGGCATTGGCGCAAGCGGGCTGGATGCTCCCGCCGTGACGCTCGCGATCGCCAAGAAGGCGGGAACCAACGCGATCGATCTCGTCTCGGAATTGGATGAGCGCCTCGCCGAGCTTAAGGGGACGCTCATTCCCGGCGACGTCTCGGTAACAAAGACTCGCGACTACGGATTTACAGCAAAAGAAAAGTCAAATGAGTTGATTTTCCACGTTTTTCTGGCGACATTCTCGGTGGTTTTGCTGATGTGGCTGATGCTGGGCAGGAAAGAGGCGACAGTCGTACTGGTCGCAGTTCCCGTAACGCTCGCGTTGACGCTGGCGGCCAGTTACTTCTTTGGTTACACACTGAACCGCGTAACCTTGTTCGCCCTCATCTTTTCCATCGGAATCCTGGTCGATGATGCCATTGTCGTTGTCGAGAATATTCACCGGCACTATCAACTGCGATGGACGGGACCGCGCCACGCAACGGTGTTCGGAGTGGATGAGGTGGGTAATCCGACGATTCTGGCGACGCTGACGGTCATCGCAGCGCTGATGCCGCTGGCGTTTGTCTCGGGATTGATGGGGCCCTACATGCGGCCGATTCCCGTCAATGCATCCGCGGCGATGTTCTTCTCGCTATTGGTCGCATTCATTGTATCTCCGTGGCTGACCTATCGGCTGTTTGGCAGGGTAAATCCGAATGCTGATCATCAGCATTTCGACGAGACACAGGAGGAAGGCAAGCTTCACCGCATGTATGCGCGTGTGATGCGGCCCTTGCTGGAGTCGGCCAAGCGACGCTATCTGGCGCTCGGTCTCGTCGTATTGCTTCTGCTGCTGTCGATGATGCTCCTCCCGCTGCGATGGGTGGTCGTGAAGATGATGCCGTACGACAACAAGAGCGAGCTGCAGGTGGTAATCGATGCACCGGAGTCCTATTCTCTCGAGCGCACAAACGGAATCGCACGAGAGCTTGCCTCGGTGTTTTCCGAATTGCCCGAAGTGACGGACTATCAGGTTTATGTTGGCACCTCGGCACCGTTCAATTTCAACGGACTTGTGCGGTACTACTTCATGCGATCCGGATCGAACGTAGCGGATATTCAGGTGAATTTGATCAACAAGCACAAGCGTGATCAGGAGAGCCACGAGTTTGCCAAGGCCGTGCGCAATCGGTTGATTCCGATAGCGTCGAAGCACGGAGTCGAAATCAAGGTCACGGAAGTGCCGCCCGGCCCGCCGGTACTCTCGACGATGGTTGCGGAAGTGTACGGGCCGGACTCACAGGGAAGAATCGAGGTCGCCGGTCAGGTACGGGATATTTTCGCGACCACGGAGGGAATTACCGATGTTGACTGGATGGTCGAGGATGCGGCGCCGCGTGCTGAGCTGGTCATTGATCACGAGCGAGCAGGTCGTGCGGGCATTCCCGCCGCGCAGATCTCGCAGACCGTTGCGGTGGCTCTGCGCGGCAGCGACGCGGGCTTGCTGCATGATGAGCTTTCGCGTGCACCGGTTCCAATAGTCTATCAACTGGATCGTGCGCAACGGTCGCGGATTGAGGATATTCTCTCGTTGCGTATTGCCTCCACCAATGGGCGGCTCGTGCCGCTGGGGGAACTGGTGGAAGTGGTGAACACCCAACGTGAACCGTTCATCTACCACAAGAATCTGCAGCCCGTAACGTATGTATTGGGCGAAGTTGCGGGAACGGAAGAATCTCCGGTCTACGGCATCCTGAATATGAATGACAAGTTGAAATCCGTGAAGACACCGAATGGAGCCGGGCTCGAAGTGATGTCCACACATATGCCGAAGAATAGTCAGGCGTATGCCCTCAAGTGGGACGGCGAGTGGCACATTACCTATGAAGTGTTTCGCGATATGGGAGCGGCATTTGGCATCGTGGTCTTGCTCATCTATGTACTCGTCGTGGGGTGGTTCGGCTCGTTTGTAACGCCGCTCATTATTATGGCGCCGATTCCGCTGACTCTCATCGGCGTCCTCCCCGGTCACGGTATACTCGGCACATTTTTTACGGCGACTTCAATGATCGGATTCATTGCGCTTTCCGGCATTGTCGTACGCAATTCAATTTTGTTGGTCGATTTCATCAATCAGGAGTTGCGTGCCGGTGAGACACTCGAATCGGCGGTCATGAAGGCCGGCGCCGTCCGCTTTCGCCCGATTGTGCTCACGGCCCTGGCACTTGTTGTGGGCGCGGGCGTCATCTACCTTGACCCGATCTTCCAGGGACTGGCGGTATCGCTCATCTTCGGAGTCCTTGCATCCACCGCGTTGACTTTGGTTGTTATTCCGCTATTGTATTTCATGTATCTAAAAGTCGCCGGCACCCAGCATATTGTTGGGGATGAGGCAGAGTAAGGAGACTCAAAATGCGTGTCGAAGAGGCATTGCGCCTAATGGCTGGAGTTGTAATTTTGATCAGTGTGGCCCTCGCAGTCTGGGTTAGCCCATGGTTCATGCTATTGACCGTCTTTGTCGCGGTGAATCTGATACAGTCATCGTTCAGCAAGTGGTGCCCGGCGATGGCTGTCTTTCGCCGAATGGGATTGAGATCTTGAGGAATGCCCATGAACACAGGCATGAAGATACTGATGATCATTGTCCGCTCGGAGCGTCGTGAAGAACTGGAGATCTTCCTCAATAAGGAGGGTATTCGCGGCTTTACTGAGATCCCGGATGTGTTTGGTCGCGGGACCACCGGCGCGCGGATGGGTTCAGCCGTTCACCCGGAGACCTCCTCGATTATCCTTGCGATAGTTGAGTCTGAGAAAGTTCGCGAAATCGCAATGCGAATTCGAGCGTATTGTTCCGAGTGTCATGAGCATCTAAAGCTGTTGCACTGGGACATCACTGTAGAGGAGGAAGCGGAGACGGTCTGATGCCTTCGAGTAAGACGAATACAAGGCGGCCCCCCACTGTGGAAATGACTCAGCGCATCGCGGTCGTGCTGAAGGCGATGGCGGATCCCGTGCGATTGCGTATTCTGTACCAGCTTCAGCTATCCGAGAAGAGCGTGAACGAGCTGGTCGGCGAAGTGGGCTGCAGCCAGGCGAATGTCTCCAAGCATCTGTCGGTTCTGCGAACTGCCGGACTGATCCGGTGCGAGACCTCGGGCACAACTCACTATTACGCGATTTCTGATCCCATCGTGGGGTCCGTATGCAATTCTGTTTGTGACTCTATTGAGCGCAGGCTTCGCGAGGACCGACTGCCGGATTAAGGGTGCAGCCAACCGCCGGAAGATAGTCCTGAGCCGTGTTGGCCGCTTGCAGCCGGCCGCCGGAAGATAGTCCCGCGCCGTGTTGGCTGCTTGCAGCCAACCGCCGGAAGATAGTCCTGAGCCGTGTTGGCCGCTTGCAGCCAACCGCCGGACCGAA
>CAZGVT010000080.1:0-207 GCA_964529255.1 uncultured Alphaproteobacteria bacterium
CAATTTGCGCGTGCAAAATGCGGCGGACGGGGCACTCGTGCCTAAGGGAGCCGACAACCGGGAGATTGGAATGGCCGATCTGTCAAGTTTTGTTTCAGGTGCGTCACTCAAGCTGATCGGCGCGCTTCAACTCGAAGCGTCTAAATCGGCACACAAATCAGTGAATGCCATCGGCTCTCGCTCTGTGGCCGCACTTGAGTATTTAGG
>CAZGVT010000080.1:217-11429 GCA_964529255.1 uncultured Alphaproteobacteria bacterium
CAAAGCTCTTCTGAATCTCGATTCGGCAAGACAGGCGGACAAGCACTTTGAGGAAATCGACCGGCAGATCGCTGAGATTTCCGCACTCTTGGATTTACAGAAAAGACTCATTACGCCGGAGCAGAAATGAAGTATGGTCCGAAAATACTGGCTTTGATTGCTGCAATGCTCTTCAGTACTGCGTTGGGATTTGCAGGGTGGCTGGAGAGTGCTCAGAAACAGGCTGACAAAGGTAATCTTGCTAAGGCCAAGGAGATTGTTCTGAAGCGCCTCGGCAAGCGGTCCGGAGACGGAGAAGCCGTCCGAGAACTCGGCGTCCTATTCTATCGCGAGGCGGCATACGATTCTGCGCTTACGCGATTGCAGACGGCTGATGAATTACGCCCGGCAGACGAGCGGGTTCTCCTCTTCTGGGGAATGACTCATGAACGCATCGAGCAACCCTCCGCCGCCATGGAGGTGTATCGCAAACTGGATACCCCGACTTTGCGCGCCAGACTTGAGATTGTGAACGACCAGGAACTTCAGAAGGCGATCAGTGTGGCATTGCAGGCCGAAACGGACTTAAAGAAGTTGGGAATAGTTGTAACACAGGTCGACAGTTCTCTCGCCACCATGGAGTTTTCGGCATCTACGTTGCCGGATTCGCTGCGCCCGCTGGGTCGCGGAATGTCCGCACTCCTGGCTTCCGATCTTCAGGTACTCACTCCCTATCATGTGATGGAGCGCACGCGGCTACAACCGCTGTTCGACGAACTTGTGTTGCGGGACATCGGAGTGATCGACAGCAGTGCCCGAAACGCCGCGATTGGAAAGCTCACAGGCGCTAAATTGCTCGTTACCGGGCAATTGGACCTCGAGCAGGACGCGCTCAGCGCAAATGCCCACTTGGTAGCGGTCCCCGCCGGGGAATCAGAGTTTGCCGGCGATGCCGACGGAGTCTTGACGGCGTTTTACCTGATCGAAAAATCTCTCTTATCCCAGTTGCTCAACGCGCTCGGTGTGACGCTTGATACCGAAGGTGAACGCTGGCTGGCATCGATACCGACGGAGTCGCTTCCCGCTTTTCTCGCCTATTCGCAAGGACTTGAACTCTGGGATCAAGGTAACCGTGAGGCCGCATTACTCGCTTTTCAGCGAGCAACGGAACTGGATCCCTTGTTCTCACTTGCGCACAACGAGTACGCATGGCGAGACGTTTCCATGCGAAGCGGCGAGGGCTTGTCAGGATTCGAACAATTCTCGTCCGCCGAACCTGCGCCACAGGAGCCACCGTCGTCTGAACCTGAAACGCAATTTACACTGCGCGACTTTATCGGCAGCGTGAATCCGAATGCCATTGACAAAACTGCTTCGTTGACTGAGGATCCGAAGACCGATCCACGCGATATTCCCTTCGCCGATCAATTCGGCCCGTGGATTAACATCTCGGTGAGGCCGTATCGCCCATGAAAACTCCTCACAGAAATCTCATTTGGCGGGCAGTGTTCATAGTATATTCACTCACACTGTTCGCAATGTGTAGTGAGACTTGCTCGGCTCAGCCCTTGGAAAACGGCATGGGTTCGCTGGCATTTGAGGCGGTGGCGCAGGCATGGCAGCTCAAGACCGGAGAGCTGAAGCAGTATGCCGGTGAAGTCAGCTTGCCGTTCTACCTGTTTCTCGATGTCCACCGGAGGGCACAGGTGCGCGTCAGCGGAGCGGGTGCAAGCTACGTGAACTTCCAGGAGTTCGATACCGAAACCGGGCAGACCGATACGACGTCTACACTATCAGGGATGACGAATTTCCGGGTCGAGGCCGACTATTCCCTTTCATCGCGGTTCATGATTGGACTCAACACAGGGCTGCCGACGGGCCGCACGAGTCTCAGTGACGAGGAAGAACGCGCAATTGCCTTGTTTGTCCGGCCGGAGCTTGCTTCACGCGTTCCGCGACCGGGTAGTGGCTTTGATATTGGTGGACAAATCGCCGCCGCGTTTCCGCTGAACACAGTGTGGATCGCGGCCGCCAGCGCAGGATATCAGGCGCGTGGAGCCTACACAGCGAGGGAAGGCGGGGTGGAGATCGATCCCGGCGATGAACTGCTCGGCTCACTTGGCCTTGACTACCAGCGTGGCAATCTGGCCGCGAGGTTAGCGGGAATCTATACGACGTTTTCGCCGGAGATGGTAAACGGGATCGATCATTTTCAATCAGGAGAGAAGATTGAAGCCAAACTGGCCGCGGGAGTCCGAACCGGCATGACCCTGTGGTCATTTTCATTTCGTCATATCCAGCGCTCGGCCAACTCGCTTGGCACCGATCTCCTGGAAGAGAGCGAGAACTCGAATTCACCGTTTACGATTGCGCGATTGGCTGCGGATATTCAGGTGGCGAGGCAATTCCACGTGATCCCTTCCTTACACTCGCGTTCCCTTGCGGCGAACGAGTCCGATGCCGGGGAAGCAAACATATATGGTGGAGGGTTAGAGTTTGCGTTTCCTTCGAACAGTGCTGACCTCCGCATATTTCTCAGTGGATCGACTGGCTCGGTCAATGACGGCGACACGGATGTGTTGGGCGGCGCAATGGGCGCCAGATTGGCGTTCCGACTATGAGGTGTAATATGAAACAAACTGCGGGCTTCTGCCTGATTCTTACCGCCATCTTGTCACTTGGATGCTCTCAAAGCCCGGTCGACGCCCCGTTCAGTGGACACGGGCCGCGAGTAATTGTATCCGGCCCACGAACATTGGACGATCAATGTGCTGAGGATTTCAATATCAGTTCCATTCACTTTGAGATCGTTAGCGCAAGCACAGGGCAACAGATCGCGGCGGGAGATGTGCCGTTCACAAGCGATGGCGATCCGGTTGAAATCAGTGTACCTACGGATCACCCAATCATCCTAACCGTTGAAGGGTTCGCCGGAACGACACCATTACTGCGCGGCGAATTTCGCGGAACGCTAACGGAATCACAAGTGGCTCCGATTACGCTTGACATGGTGCCCCATCCCGACTGGCCGGGCTCTTCGCTCACGCTCGTGGAGCAGGCTCGCAACAGCGGATCTCCGGATTATGAAATCGGTCTGCACGTTCATGTTCCGGCGAGTTTCAATTCATTCATCTGGGCGGTGCTCTGTTGGGACGATGATGCAATATTCATCCCGACGGGAATCGGCGACCTGCCCGCCGCGACGGGTTGGACTGTGATTCCGGTCGTCGACGCGGCAATTCACGATTACTTTTGCAATTTTGACTCGCTCAGCACCGTGGCTGTAATCGCTGTCCCTTCGGGAGCCATCACGACCGGCTTCGACGGAGTCGTAGGTTCGCTCAATGTGCAACCCCGGACGTCAAGCGCGGGTGCGCTGACCATCATTGACGGCGGCTTTGGAACTATTGAGCTACTGAATACCTGTGTTTTGCCGTACATCAATTCAGGAAATCCTCAGGCTTTGGAGGACTCCATTGAGCGGGTCTACGGGGGTTATGATAGCTTACTTTTCGAGTTGGCCTTGATTCCAAATCAACCCTGCTTGTTTGACTGGAACGACTCGCCCGAGATTTCCGGCTCTGCGGCCGTGCGTGGCGTCGTAAGAGACGCGTCAACCGGATTGCCAATTGAAGATGCTGACGTTGAACTCGGCGGATTCACTTCGACAACCAATGAGTCCGGCGAGTACCAGTTCTATCCGCTGTCATTCGACAGCTACGACGCGCACGTCAGCAGAGAGGGCTTTGTACCCTTTGACTTGGAAATTGTCGTGGATGAGTCGGAGGAGGTAGTCGCTCCTATCCTGATGAGCTCCATCCAGAGCAATGTCCGCTTTCGTATCGTGCTGAGCTGGGGACCGTATCCACGCGACCTCGACTCTTATCTGTTGATTCCCGGGTTTGACTGTTCAGTTTACTATGCTACCGTCGATCACTGTCAACTTGGCGAACCACCCTATGCGTTGATCGAGCACGATGAAAAGTCGGGCTATGGACCGGAGACCACGGTAATCGGCAACCTGTTTGAATTTCCGTGCACGTATCGTGTGCAACGTTTTCAGACCGGCGAGGGGAGTCTCGACATTTCGGGTGCAACAGTTAGAGTGTTCGACCAGACGCAACTGCGAGCGACATTCACCGTACCGCAAACCCCGGACATACTCTCATGGGATGTCTTCGAAATCGACGCAGGCGGCGCGGTCATTCCGATCAATTCCGTGAGTGGTGAACTTTTGCCGGCCGGCACGGCTTGCTGCCAGTAACAAAACATCCTCGATTACAAAGCGCCATTGCCGTTGCATCGGCGTTCGTGCATGTATAGTCATTCTCAAAAGTACGGTTGCATCCAGATTCCGGCCGGGTAACGCGCGGGCAGTGATAACAGCAACTTCGTTAAGGCTGCGCTAACCCGGCTCGGCGAAACATGACAACTTGCTTTCGGGAATCACTAAAACACAAAGGGCGGCCTCAATGGGTCGCCCTTAGTCGTCATGAACTCCACGTCAATCTTATTCAAACGAGTAGCCGAACTGCCCGTCTTCCGACAGCGTGAGGGAGAGTTTGGTCGGCACTTTCTGCTCGGACATCTGCACCAGCAATTCGCGTGAGACCTGCGGCAGGAGAGTTTTGTCAATGATTGCATCCACGTTTCGCGCCCCGGTGTCCGGATCCTTGCAGCGATCGGCCACTGCCGAAAGCAAGGCATCGTCGTAAGCGAGAGCCATCTTGTGAGCCGACTGCAATCTGCCCGCGAGCTTGCCCAGTTTCAGTTGCACAATCGTCTTCAACGAATCCGGGCCGAGCGGGAAAAATGGAACGACCTTCATGCGTGCAAGCAATGCGGGCTGAAAGTGAGCGATCAGCTCAGGACGAATCACATCAAAGAGCTGATCACTCGTGAACCCCTCGTACTCATTCCACATCTTCATGATCGTATCGCTGGCCAGATTCGCCGTCATGATAATCACGGTGTTCTTGAAGTCGATCTCGCGGCCCTCGCCGTCCCGCATGAACCCGCGATCAAACACTTGATAAAACAGATTCAGCACGTCTCGATGCGCTTTTTCCACTTCATCCAATAATACCACGCAATAGGGCCGTTGACGCACTGCTTCGGTTAAAACGCCGCCCTCTCCGTAGCCGACATAGCCCGGAGGCGAACCCTTCAACTGCGATACGGTGTGTGACTCCTGATATTCGGACATGTTGATGGTCGTCACAAATCTGTCGCCGCCGAACATCAAATCCGCAATCACTCGCGCAGTCTCCGTCTTGCCCACTCCGCTGGTGCCGACAAACAGAAACACCCCGATGGGCGCCTCCGGATTTCGCAAACCGGCCTTAGACATGCGGAGGCCCTCGGCAACCGTTGCAATCGCCATGTCCTGCCCGATGATTCGCTCACGCAGTCTATCCTCCAGCTCCAGCAAAGTCCTCGCTTCGTCCTTCATCATCCGCCCTGCAGGAATTCCCGTCCAGTCGGATACGACTTGCGACGCAACTTGACCGGAAACGTCCACAGTCGTCAACGGCTCCTCTCCTTGCGAGGTGGCAAGCTCTCCGTTGGCCCGCTCAAGATCAACGCGCAGCAAGTCCGCTTTGCCGTCGCCGGCCAACATGGAGTCTGCCAGCGTGGCACGAGTCGTGAGAATGCGCCCCACCAACTCCTGTTCCCGTCGCCAACGGCTTTCGACTTCAGCGCGTGCCTTATTCAACTCATCACGGCGTGCGTTCAATTCGGCAAGTAGTTCACGATCCGCGCGTAGTCCTGTGTTCAAGTCTCTTTCGAGTGCTTTCATCTCGAGATCGAGATGCTGTATCTTGCGATCGTAATCCTGAAGTTTAGGCGGCGTCGTGGTCTGATTCAGTTTCACGCGCGCACAGGAAGTATCCAGAAGATCGACTGCCTTGTCCGGCAATTGCCGTCCTGTGATGAATCGCGCAGAGAGCGCGACCATCGTTTCCACCGCCTCATCGGACACGCGCACGCCATGATGAGACTCGAACTTTTCCTTGATACCGCGGATCATCACCGTCGCGGTTTTCACATCGGGTTCGTCTACCTTGACGAGCTGAAAGCGTCGCTCAAGTGCGGGATCCTTCTCGATGTACTTCTTGTATTCGCTCCAGGTTGTCGCCGCAATCGTGCGCAATTCACCTCGCGCCAGCGCCGGCTTCAGGAGGTTTGCGGCGTCGGAGGTTCCCGCAGCACCCCCCGCTCCAATCAGTGTGTGCGCCTCATCGATGAAGAGAATGATCGGCGTTGAAGAATCCTTGACCTCTTGAATCACATTTTTAAGGCGCTGTTCGAATTCACCTTTCACGCCCGCTCCCGCCTGCAGCAATCCCAGGTCAAGCGTGCGAATATCAACACCCTTCAGCACGTCGGGGACGTCCCCGGCGACCATTTGCAGGGCAAGTCCTTCCACGATTGCAGTCTTGCCCGTGCCCGGCTCACCGACGAGAATCGGGTTATTTTTGCGCCTGCGGAGGAGAATATCGACCATCTGGCGAATCTCGTTGTCCCGACCATACACGGGATCGATTTTCCCGGAACGCGCCTTTTCTGTGAGATTCTCCGTATAAAGATCAAGCGACGTTTCGCCTTCGCGCTTCGGGCCGGTAGCGAGGTCGCGAGGCGCCGTACGCGTCTGAACTTGCGTCTCTTCGATGGAGCCGCGCACAATGTTCACAAACTCCGCCCGAAGTCCGTCCTGTGGTATACGCTTTAATTCGTCAAGCCATGGCGCAAGTGCGAGCGCCTCGTGGTCAAGTACTACCTCCAATAGGGCGCCCGACCGGATGCGATTTTGCTCATGGTGCACGGAAGTTGAGACCCATGCACCTTCGATCAACTCCCACAGCAGACGCGAAATGAACGGGCGCCCGGTGTTTCCTGCTCGCTGCTCTTCGAGGCTCTTGAGCAATCCATCCCAGACCTTCCCACTGTCGACGCCATACCGATCGAGAATTCGCGGCATGTCGCCCTTGCCATCTTCGAGTAGCTTCAGCAATAGATGTTCAACAGTGACTTCGTAGTGCGTACGCGCGAGGCAAAAGCCCGCGGCCGTATCAAGTATCTGAGTGAGATAGTCATTTAGCTTGCTCAGCAGTCGCTTGGGGTCTTTGGCAATCACGTGGAATTGTCCTCTATGATGGGTCTTATGGAATCTACCGAGATCTGCGAGTATCGGGCTGCAATCCGGCACCGACCACTTGCATTTTCAATTCACGCGGCATCGTATTCGCCGACAAACACTTCCTCTGTCTCCCGGGCGGGCGCACCGAGCCACGACAGCCATCCAAGCGGCGCGACCTCATCACCAAGTTTGACCGCCGGCGCGCCGGCCGATTGTACGCGAAGATGCACTTCGTAGCTAAGATAGTCGGGCGCATACTGGGCTACCACTCGCCGCAAATCCGAATGTTCGATTGAGCCGGGAAGAAAGCGCCGCGCCTCGTCTACCAACAGCGGACCGATTTGAACCAGAAAGCTGCCGGCGCGGTCACAGATGCGACTGCCAATCGCTATCGAACGGCCAAGTTTCTTGAGCTTGTCGCCCAATCGCGCAGGCTCCGGATTGTCCCTCCAAAGTGCCGCATGCTCCCGCACGACAATTCGAACGCGAAAAAATTCCCGCAGCACGGATTCCAGTCCGCGAGCACTCTTGACCAGAATCGAGAACAGTCCGCCGCTGGCGAGGAGCCGGAGATCCGCCGGCGACGATTGATCCTCGCGCGCTTCGACTAATCCCGCCAGCGAGCCGATAAAAACGCGCGCGCGCAACTGAGAGCGAGAATCGATTAGTTCAGCCAGACGTTGCTTTTTCCACGCCCGATAATAGAATGCATAGATCCGCTGATCGAACAGATTCAGAAAGGCGCGCAGTGCGGCGGAACCGGATCCGTCGCCTGCGGCGGTCTGCTGAAAATAATAGGGCAGCGGAGATGCGACACCGTACAATCCGAGGAACGTGGCGATCAATCTGAGCTTCGTTTTGCGATCATCGCTCCACTCCAAACCGGCGAGATCGCTGCTGGGAAACGAAAGATTCGTCGAGGGCGCGAAATGCAACGGCTCGTCTGCCGGAGAGCTGCCTGTCCCAACCTCGGCTAACGACGGCAGCGACTTTTCCAGCGCGCGCGCAACCGCAAAGAAACTGTGCTCGTGAGGCTGCGCAAGAATGCGCTTGATCAGAGGACTGTCTGCGTGCCCGTCTCCGGTGGCCACGTATACTCCTCTTGGGATGGCAACATATGGATTTTCAGTTCGACTACGGAGTTCATCGTGACATATCTGCGAAAGAACTCTCGCAACACGAGCCCGAACAGATGAATATCGCCTTTGCCCGCAAAATTGGACTCTTGAACCTCGAGTGTAATCTGTACTCCGCGCAAAATTGATCCGTCAATCAGCCAATCGCGAGGAGTGACAAGCACGGCATGAATCCCGTCAATCCGGCGACGATTTGCCTCCTGCCCCGACCAGTCATAGAGGCCAAGCAAGTCACGCAACTCACTTGTCCGACTCAGCGAGCCGTGGTTGTGGGAAAGCTGCCGAAATAGACGCCACGCATACATCTCGCGATCAGGCGGGTACTGCGGAAGAGTCGGCTTACTGAGATTTCCGAAAGTCGCGAACGTCGGGCTGTCGTCGGATGCCACGTTGACGTCGTTCGGGTTCAGCTCCCGCGGCAGTTTGCCATTGGTTGCGCGCGATGAAATTGAGAGATTCTCCGGCACCGGAGCCGAATTCGTCAACTCGACCCCATGTAGCGACAGGTGAGTTTCCCAGCGGCCCGACGATCCGAAATAGGATTGAGCGGTGAACGTGCGGCTTCGCAGACGATCGGGCGCCGAGGCAAAGCGAAACTCGGTAAGCGGTATGTACTCCCGGATCTTTCCGGATCCGGACTCCAGACCCGTCACCGACTCGACGGAGTAAATTTCAAAACTGCTGGATTGCCGGGCACTTCCGATCACCCGGTAGCTGAATCTGCCGTGATCTACACGCAACGGTTCGGCATCGTGCGGAAACAGATTGATCGCCGGCGTGCAGTGCAGCCGGAAGGAGTCTTCACTGATGCGGATTCCATCCGGGAGCGGCCTGCGCAACACAACCTGCAAGTCGAACTCCTGAACTCCCTTTGCCAAATCCAGTCGTTCCAGACCGCCGATTTTCGCGAACAAGAACTTCTCGCGAAAGGCGAAGTACTCATGAATGAGATTGTAAGCCGGGTGAACACTTCTGCCGGAGGGCAGAACAGACTCATCTTCCCGAAATCCCGCCGGAGTGATCAGCTCCTGTGTGCCGAGCGATACGCCGCCGGGAAACGCGAGAACGGATTCCACGTCATGGCACAAACTCAGATGTAGCTGAAGCGCCGCAGCCGGGTCGCTGTGGATATGAATCAATATCTCGGAGAGTTCAAGCTTTGCAAACTCAATCCCGGGATCCAGCGCGAACTTAAACCGCAAGGCCGGCTTTCCGGCGGGAGTGCGATCCGAGAGCACCTGCTTCAACGTGAGCGGTGCCATCGCAACCGGATAGCAAGTCTTGAACCGGCAGCGAACCTGATCCGGACCAATCTGAGTCGACAGTGCCGTGGTACCGGCCGGGAGGTGGCGCACGGTTTGAAGCGATCCCTGTCGCGGTCTGTATTCGAGGATTGTCAGGCTTGGCACAGGCCGGATGCTTGCCGGCCACAGCACGTCAAGCAACGTATGAAACAGCTCCGGGTACTCGTCGTCGAGCTTCTCCTTTACCCGCCCGGCAAGGAAAGCGAATCCCTCGAACAACCGTTCGACATACGGATCTCGGTCGGAAACCGAGTCCACACTCAGCAGCCGGGACTGCTCAGGGAAGGCTTTGGCGAACTCCTTGGCCGCCTCCGTGAGGTAACGAAGTTCTTCCTGGTAGTAGCGATCGCTCATGTGCCGGATTGTTGCGTATTCACTCGAGCATTCCCTGCCGTAGAAAACATCGTGAAAAATTTCACCTTGTCACCGCCGACCAGTTCGGCACGGATCAGAAAATTCAGCTTGAATTCCGCATCATCGGTAGACTGCTGCGTCACTTCAACGCGACGGAGTCTTGGTTCGAAGCGCTCGATGGTTGCCTTAATCTCGCGTGCCAGGAAGTCCACCGACTTAGGCATATTGTTGTAAACTTCCTGGATGTCAGGCAAGCCATACTCCGGCAGGTGGATCAGCATGCCGCGGCGGGAATTCAGCAGCCGCGTGACGTGGTCAATTACACTTTGCAGCCGCGCCGCCTCAAACGACACATTGCCGATGGGTTGTCCATCGGCAAAGTGTCCTGTAATTGCCTCGAATAGTCCGAGTCGCATCTATTGGCGGCCCATGGAATTAGTCGCGGCTCTGCTCCCAGTTGTCGGTGTACATGATTCCACCGTCAACCACTTCCCACGTGATGTCGCCGTAGCGGAAGGCAACCTCTTCCATGTGGGTCAGGGCCTGGACCGCCGGATCCTTGACGTTCGGAAGAATGTCGCGGATACCCGTGATCTGCGCGTTCTTCAGCGTGTGCTTGAACCAGATCGCTTCCTTGCCGTCCGGCTTGATCTCGTACCAGTTGATGGTAATCTCGGTCAACAGCTCTCCGTTGCAGGCGGCGGCCATCAGCAGCGGGCTGGCCTTGTCCTTCGCCTTGGTAATCACCAGCGGCTCGTGGCGGCGGACTCCCGACAGGCGACCCGTCTGGGGATCGGTCGGCATACGAACTTCGTGGCCAAGCGCAAGAATCTCGATACTGTCTTCGCGGCCTTTGACTTTCACGGAACCCTTGATGTCGCCGGAAACTTGGCCTTTGACATACATGTACGCTGGGGTTGGCATGGTTCTTTCTCCTGATTTGGTTGGTTTGTTTTCTCTTCAGCCTGTCTGTTGCTGATCGCTTTCGTTCTGTATACACAAGGCCCGGTGACTTCTCGCGGCCCTCTCCTTTGACCTGCCAACGGGCCGGCCAAGCAACAGAATTTACTTGCCCTTGGGCATCTGTGCGACCAACGACAGATTGATGTCCATGCCCTCAATCTGGAAATGCGGCATGATCTTCATGGAGACCCGGAAAAAGCCCGGATTCTCTGCGATGTCTTCGACCCCTACCATCGCCGCACGCAAAGGCCGCTGGGCGATAACCTCCGGCCCCGGGTTCTTCATCTCCGTGACCATCTGTTGTATCCAGCTGTTCAATTCCTTTTCAAGCACCG
>CAZGVT010000081.1:0-11355 GCA_964529255.1 uncultured Alphaproteobacteria bacterium
CCGGTGTTATCCAGTCCCCAAAGATAGGAGAAATTCCGGTTCAAGTCGACGCCGAACGAGGTGCCGTTGTTGCGCCGATTCTTGCGCCACATGCAGCCGCCGTTGGGATTGGTTGTTTGGTTATATACATAGCCGTCCGGATTCAGACACGGCACGAACCACATCTCCCGGTTGTCCACGAGGTATTGAATATCCGAATTCGATGCATAGTTCTGACACAGGTGCTGCATCGTTTCAAGCACCGCCTCCATGGCAGCCGGTTCGCGTGCATGGATCAGGGAGTTAAAGAACACCTCCGGCTCATCCTCGTCGGACTCCGGATTGTCGCTGATCTTCATGCCCCACTGCACGCGGCCCTCCAGACTCACACCAATCGTGTCCTTCTCCGTTGTGATCGCGGGGTATGACGCGTGCAAGTTGTCCAGAAACGTGACGATCTCGGAGTATGTTCGATAGCCACCCATCAAATCGAGGTTATCCCGGTCCCGTCCCCGCCGGGCATAGAATTCCTCGAGGTCCGCATGAATCAGCTCATAACCGTAGCCGTTGAGGGCGAGCCAAGTCAGGTTTTCCGGGAACGCCGCGACCTGCACGTCTCCCGGTTTGGCGTTGGGCATGATATCCAAATCGTGATTCTGGAACAATGCCTTCTCATGTTGCACATCCTTGGCCACCACGCGAATCAGCGAGTGATGACGCACATCCATTGGGCCACTGCCGGCGACGGCGAGCGATGCAATCCAGAAAATCAGCAGCAGTGCGGACTTCGTGTTTCCGATCATGATCTCCGCTCAGAAATGGTTGAGAATTAAAACCGGGCGCGGCTCCCAATCGGGAGCCGCGCACTTTCATGATTGCCTATTGGCCGTCCCAGGAAGTAACCAGGAAGAACTTTTCGGTGTTGACTCCGTCGATTGGCAACGTAATGGAGTTTGTCACCGTTGACCCTTCAAACGTCCCAAACAAACCTTCGGAATCGGTGTCGCTGTATACGCGGTACGCAGGCGCACCCGTGGAACTCCACGTGAGCACGATATCCGTTCCGGACACTGCAATCACAACGTCCGTTACCGGTTCGAGACCCTCGGGCCCAAACGCCGTAATCAATACATCGTCCACGTACCAGCCCTCGCTCACTCCGCTGGAATCCGTGCAGAAGCGGAATCGCAGTTGAATGTCCTGTCCGGCGTAGGCCGTGAGATCGAACTCGCGCAACGTCCAGGACGCGACCGTCCCTGCGAAACATCGCTGTCCGGGTACCGGCCCGTTGTACGGACGGCCACCCGACGTACGCCACCTGAACTGATGATCATAGCCCTGCAGTGGCGTGACCGCTGCAAAGGCGCCGCCATCCGCCGACACTTCGAGAAATCCACCGTCATAGGCTGAGTCCGCCGGCCAAGTCCCGGAGATCTCAGAGTCAATCTGATAGTAAAATCCCAATCTGGCCTCCGCTGGCAGGCTCGTCACCGTCGGTGATACCAGATACGCATCCATGTGATCCACATAGTTCCCCGCGCCCGTGTCCCCGCACTTGTAGGAGTTAGAGGCACTGCGCGATCTCTCCGAAGAAATATGCCACTGATCCTGCCATCCCGCCTGACCGGAGTGCGTCCATCCCGGTGCGCCGGCATCAAAGTTTTCCGAAAACACGGTCACCACCGGACGGGGCACAAGGGCGACATCCTGGAAGGTCGTATCATCCGCCGCGACGAAAACAACGATATCCTGCGAAGTGTAGCCGTAGAGCGAGAAACGTATCGTGTATGTTGAGTCTCCCGGCAATACGAGACTATAGTTACCACTGCCGTCGCTGACGGTGGACTGCTCTCCTCCAACGATTTCAACTTGCGCCTGGATCGGCAGCATCGTCTGCGAGTTGCGCACGACGCCACGCACCCGGCCGTAACCCTGAATAACCTGCAACACCGCTTGATAGGCATCCACAAAGCCAAATCCGCTCGTGTTGTCTTCGCCGACTGCGTCCTGATCGCGAGCAGTGCGCATCAAGATCGACTTCACCACGCGCACCTCCACGTCGGGATTTGCAGAGCGCATCAATCCGACGACTCCCGCAACATGCGGGCCGGCCATCGATGTGCCACTGAACGCACTCGAGTAGCTGCCGCCGGGAATCGAAGAGTACACGCTGACTCCGGGAGCAACAACTTCCGGCTTAATAATCGACGTGTTGCAGTCTGAAGGTCCACGCGATGAGAAAGACGCCATGTTGTACGGAAAAGTCGGGTCATTCGTTGCATCCACCGCGCCAACAGAAAAGAACGAAACACTGTCAATGGCAATATTGGCCGGGCTACGATGAGTCTGTGCTCCGGGGCCTTCATTGCCCGCGCTGAACGTGACTACGCAACCCGCCGCTTCGAGTGCGATGATCGCAGCGTTCCATCGGTTATCGCAGTCACTGTACCCTGAGAAACCGGAGTGGACGCCCCAGCTATTTTGTACGACATCCGGCACGTCTCCAATCGTCCCGGGATTGCCGTCCGGATCGGCAAACCACTGGAAGCCATCAATTACATCGTTATCCAACTGCCCCCCCGCCCCCTGTCCAATCGCATCATCGCCAATCCACAATGCGCCCGGAGCCACGCCCGTTGTGTCACCGGTTCCACCGTTCGTCGCACCGCAGATCGTACCCATCACATGCGTGCCATGCTGATCGGTGTCCGTGGGAGTCGTCGTGCCCGAGAC
Organism: uncultured Alphaproteobacteria bacterium; assembly: GCA_964529255.1. Classification (GTDB taxonomy): domain Bacteria; phylum Electryoneota; class RPQS01; order RPQS01; family RPQS01; genus CAZVXJ01. The sequence goes on from CAZGVT010000081.1 coordinate 2,713, forward strand.
CGGAGCGCGCCAGCATTCCGCGGCAGGCGCGAAGTTTCCTCTCCAGCGATCATCGAGGGCCGGGTGCCCGCCGTCAACGCCGGTGTCGAGATTGGCGACAAGCGCGCCCGTGCCATTGATCCCCAACTCGTACCAAACCTGAGGAGCATTCAGCGCCACAACGCCCGGTGGCGGCGTATTGGCGTCATCATCCAACGGTTGCCGTGTCGGATCGATGATCGGTTGAATCAACTCCGGAGTAAAATTCGATTCCACATAGTCCACGTCACCACGCTCCGCAAGCGTATACGCTGCGCTCGCATTTCCGTAAACGACAAACGCATTCACGATCCAATAGGCGGTATAACCCTGTACGTCACCGGACTGAACCAGTTCATCAAGCTGGTTGCGTACCGTCCCCTGGCTGCGAGCGGCAGCGGCCTGCAATTGTTCAACGACAACGCGGTGGCGCTCTTGTCGCGTCACTTGCGAATAGAACAGCATATCATCGAGTGCGCGAACGTCTACCTGATCCGTCAAATAGACGATCATGGAGTGCATTTCCGTCGGCGTGCTCAAATCCAGTTGGTCCGCCAGACCCGCGGACATACGATCCAAATTCGCAAAGGCGGAGGACGTGAGCGTCACCGCCGCGCAGAGGTAGGCGAGCCAAGTGGTCGGTCGTGAAAACTTCATGGTCTTTCTCATCGTGAGATTTCGGGTAAGTTGAAAATAGTCTATCTTAAGTCGTGAGTGAGTTGACGTGCAGGAGCCGTCGGCCCCGCGAGCGGCGGAGCGTCGCACATCTTGACGACAAATGCGCGCTGGTTCTCCGGACCAAATGGCATCGTGTAGAAGGTGTCCGGAACAACTGCAACAAATTCGTTCAGCGTCGAATCACCCGGCGCCCCCGCGTAGACGCAATACAATGGCGCGCTCATCCGGCGCCAGGCGAGCGTAATCGTGGAGGGAGTCGCCCGAATAATCAGCCTCGCATCCACCGAATCCGGTGCGCTTTGAACCGTCCATGCGAGCGGTATCCCATCCACAGCCGGATCCGAACTCATAACGGCAAGATCACAGCTTAGCTCGCCGAAATCCAGTGACCGATTGTGTATCCGGATGGGAACGGATTGCATCCCGCCCGATGGAATAATACCGTACTTGAAATTCCGGATCTCGGCATAAACCTGCTCGGCCGGAGCCGCCGGAGTGAAACGCACCAGTGAATTGCTCGTAACAAAAGGCTGATTGTACGCGAGTTGAATGCTCTGTGTCAGAATTCGAGCCTTGAGTCCGACTGTGCACGAATTCAGTCCACCGTTCATTGAAGCGTAAGCGAAATCGATACGGCCATCGTGCCAGAGCACGGTTTGAAACGTCTACCGATGATTGGAAACGTAGAGTTTCGCATTGTGGTACTGGACAATGTATCGGTCATTGGTCGCGTCATAATACGTGTAAATGCGCCCAATGTCTCCCGCCGGGAAGTTCATGTCGTCCCAGAATGGCGCCAGCATGCAGTACGGATTGTCCGGCAGATCGAGCGGATCATTGCTCCAGTCCGCATCGCACGTGACAAAACCAATGTAGCCGTTCGTCGCAATAACCAGCTTGTCATACCACTGGTCGAAATACTTGAACGGCCACGGCAGTAGGGACGGGTAGTAATACCGGTCGTCGCCGACGGCCCCGACATTCTGACCGATCGATGAAATATCGAAGAACGAATACGGCGGCCCGCCCTGTCGTGAGTCGCTGACAACATACTCAAGAGACGTCAGGTCTTGTGGAGTCACCAGCTCATAGGCTGCGGCCAACGTGCCCACGTTCTGCAGAATCAGTGTCGTGTCCACGAAGTTGTTCGGATCGACCGCCAAACTCAGATTAGGATTCACGATTGTCAACCCGGGTACTTCGCCGGCGCCGATGGCTGAATTGAACCGGATCGCCAAGCCGTCTTCGACCGGAGAGGCGTGACTCGGATAGGCTCCGTTACACACGTATTGAACATGACCGTTGTTATTGTCGGCGTCAATTCCGATGGTGCACTCGTCTATGATCTCAAGAGTCCGGTAGTGGACCTCAACTTTGGAGTTGTCGTTCAAATCCGGCTGCAACCTCGGATCGAACACCTGTATCTGAAACGTCTCCGCGCCCTGCTGGTCATATCGCGGCACCTCGTACCACTCTGCGACGAAACGGCCGCGTCCCCGATCGTTGTAGACACAAATCTCTCCGCCATACACATCGCTGTAGTCATCCCAGTACCCGAAAATGGCCGGCCATACGTTCACCGGAAGCGGCGCGTTAATATACGCCGCACCGAACAGCGAGTCAAAGCTCACAAAACCGTTTCCATGGACCCAGAGCTTTTCCCGCACCGATCCATAGAACCGGACAGGAAACGGCAGGACGACCGGTAGAGTGCCGTCGTCGTCAAGATTGAGGGCGAGACCCATTCCGTCCGTCGACGGGGCGGTTTCAACCCAGTCATACTCGGGACCCGATTCGTCGTAACTGTCGCACACCGTATATCCCTGTTGCGCCGGATCGCTGCAAAAGTGCGCAGGATTGAACGGCAACACGATTTCAATGTCGGTGATTCCACCTGCCCAGACCTGATTGCCACCGGAAAACCCGTTGGCGCAGAATCCATCCATCGCCAGCAAATCATAGGTTCCGGGACTGAGCACAAATGAGAATCTTCCGGTTACATCGACTGCACTCTGGAATCCACTGCCGAGAATCTCAACCAAGGCATCAACCGCCACTCCACCCCGGCAATCGATGACGCTCCCGGCGAGCATGCCGTCTCCGCTCGCGGCGAGTTGGATTTCAACCCATAGAGTGTCGGTCCGCGCGAATTCCTCAAACAACGGCACGGTCATTCGCCAATTGAGTGGCACGGAGGCAGGCATCATCGCCACAAACTGCCCCAATCCGTCCGTGTAGAACTTGTGGGGATACCCTTCCATGCTCAATTGTCCAACCAGCGGGTTGCCCCAAAGGTCCGTGACCGTGCCCGCGATCCACCCCAGCCCGAACATCGCGCCCTGCACGGCGGCAAGCGCATCAATCCGGCCGTTTCCATAAACATTATCCGGCCCAACAATCCCTTCGTCAACCGCCGTTTCAAGCAATATTTTTTTGAGGGAGTCGCTCGTGAGGCCGGGATTCGCTTCGGCCATTAACGCAAGCACTCCGGCGACATGAGCGACCGAAAACGACGTTCCGGTGTCTGTCACATACGATGAACCCGAGCCGGTGCTGCGGATGCCTACTCCCGGCGCGACCACTTCAGGCTTTATGCGCAGAAACGGATCGGAGCCGCAAGCGCTCGGCCCTTGGCTCGATCCGTTCCAGATGGTGTCACTGCTCGCGTTCCAGGCCCCCACCGAGAATGAATTTGTCGCGGTTGTGGAACGGTCTGCCGGAATTCTGATGCTGCCGGGCAGGGACTCGTTGCCTGCTGCCCAGACAACGGCAATCCCGGCCGCCTCACAGTTGTCGATAGCCAGATTCAAAATATCGTAGCAGGGCGGCGTCGCTCCGGGCACGATGCCCCAGGAATTACTAATTACGCGAGGCACGTCGTTAAACGTTTGCGCATTGCTGTCCGGGTCCAGCAGCCACTGCATCGCCAACAAGGCCGTCGAAACAGTGGACTGACCTGATTGCAGGTCGAGAGCCGCCGCAATGAACCTCGCTCCCCAGGCGATGCCAACCGTGTCGCCCGGTACCATGGCGCACTGAATCCCCATGGTCTGGGTCCCGTGATTAGCATACTGAACCGGCGTCGGAGATCCGCCATAGTAGTCTCGCCAACAATGCGCCGCAGGATAACCGTTGTTTCCCCGCCAGCGGCTCCAAAGTGCCGGATGGTTGGCGTTTACACCGACGTCAAGATTGCTGACAAGAACTCCGGCTCCTGTGATACCAAGAGCCCAGACTTCCGGCGCGCGAATTTCGATCAGACCCGGCTCGACGTTGTCGAGAGTGCTCCGACGCCCATCTCCAAGTGGAATTGACCCGACAAGCTCTATGGGCGGGTCGAATTCGACAAAAGCCACCCCGGGAAGACGAGATAGCTCCGGAACGGCAGATGGAACCACCTCAACCGCGATCGCATTGATTATATGCAGCGGCGACGAATGGATCAAGCGCCCATCACCTTGCATGACGTCCAGTATTTCGACCAGTCGCGATTGTGTCGTCGAGGCTAATTCCGCCAACTCGGTAACAGCCATACGATGCCGCTCAGCCAACTCCTGTCGCGAACTGACCTCCCCCTGACTCAGAAGTGTCAGGTCGGACTGCTCTGCCAAGACCAGAATCCGTCGACATACGGGTGCGGAAACGGCTTCGGCCCTTGCCGTACCCGACGACAAGAGCAATAGGCTGCACAAATATCCAAGCAGCGCAAGCGATTTTCTATCAGCGCATCCGACGAATCCACGAATCATGTTCATCCAACTCAAAATTCCCTGCAAATGGCTACTGATCGTATTATGAATGCGAATCTGACTCTTCTCGGGAGTAAATTTGGCTGGGTCAATTTCTATTCATTCGAGACAGGGCACTATACACGATCCCAGCATAGTAAATATACGCATACATTCCCAAGTGGCCAATGGTCTGCCCGAACTAAATTACGTTCGCTCCGCGTCGGACCGCTTCCCGTTGAGCTTGCTTTTTGATGTTTTTGTCGTAACTTAGTCCCGGTTGTTGGCGAAGTCCGCGGACTTTTGCACGGCCGATGGCCTTGCGTGCCTCTTGCTACTACCCACGCCTAAATGAATTGATGGCAAAGATTAAGCTCTGGCTATTGGGTTTTGTCCTCGGACTCTGGGCGCCGCGAGCAGTGGCCGATCCGCTGGCGTGGCTTCCCCAGCTTTTTGATACGCTCGTTGCAGGGTACTACTCTTCCGCCGACTCGATTTGTCGGCAGATTGAAATTGATAATCCGGGTCATCCAGTCTACTTATATGCCCGTGCTACGGTTATTTATACAGGCATGGTGGACTTCGAGGATAGTCTCGGCCTGGAGTCGTTTTATGAGTTCACGGACTCCTGTGTCAAGTCTACTGCCCAGCGGATTCGTCTTGGGGGTCGATCCGACTGGGTTTTGCACTATCTGTGCGGGAGCGCAAATGCGGCCAGGGGACTGACGCTGGCTAGGAACGGGCAGCGCCTCGCTGGTCTGCGCGCACTAATGCAGGCGAAGGAGTATTTTGCGAGGTGCATCGAACTCAACCCCGGATTCGGAGATGCCTATGTTGGCAGAGGAGCCTATCGGTACGCCGTCGCTACGAATGCCGGTATGTTCGCCGGACTGCCGTTTATTCCTTCGCGAAAGGCCGGGCTTGAAGACCTCTGGAGGGGCGTGCGCGATTCGCAATTTTCAAAATACCAGGCGCTGACCGCGCTCGTCTGGTTCTGTCTCGACGACAAGGACTACCGTCTGGCTGACAGCATTTGTCACATCGGCCTCGAACGCTTTCCAAATGCCCGAAGCTTTCTCTGGCCCCTACTCGCCTTGCGAAAAAGCCAAGAGCGATGGACCGAAGTCGAACAAGTCGCCCGGCTATTGTTAGCACAATACTTGATGCTGCCGCGCAATACCGGCTACGACACCATTAACCTCTACTTGACCTTAACGGAAGCCGCCGATGCGCTCAAGCGGCCCCACGATGCCGCAAAATACGCCTCCGAGGGGCTCAACACCTACGCCACCGACCAGACAAAGGAGCGAAGAAAGCTGCAAATCCGCCAGCTGAAAAGCCGCGTGGATCCACGCACAAAGTGACCACTGTGAACTCGATCCAGACCAATTTGCGCCGAGAGAGTCGCGTCCTCCCCTACGGAAAGATCCCGCTGATCGACCGTGTCGCCGCGCACGCTGATGCGCGGGCCGTCCCGCTATTTGTCGTCGGCGGCTTCGTCAGGGACTGGCTGCTCGGCTCCGAGAGTAAGGACTACGATTTCACGGTCCTCGGAGACGCCATTGCATTCGGCAAATCGCTCGCTGCCGAGATCGGTGCCGGCGAACCCGTCGTGTTTCAGCGCTTTCAGACAATACGGCTCATCTATCGCGAACATGTATTGGATTTTGTCTCCGCCCGCGAAGAGACTTACGATCAGGCTTCACGAAAGCCGGCCGTCGTCAATGCCGGCCTGCGACAGGACCTCGCCCGCAGGGACTTTACCGTCAACGCCCTCGCAATCAGTCTCAATGCCAACACCTTCGGATCGCTGATTGACCTATTTGACGGGCAGGCTGATCTGCATCGCAAATTGCTGCGCACGCCCCTCAATCCAGAACTCACCTTCTCCGACGACCCGCTGCGCATGATGAGGGCCGTACGATTCGCGGCAAAACTAGAATTCCATATCGACGCCAAAACGGCGGCTGCGATTCCACCGATGGCTGCGAGGCTCAAGATCGTCAGCCAGGAGCGAATCACTGACGAGTTCATGAAGCTTCTTGGCGCGAGGCGTCCGTCGATCGGGCTGCGACTGATGCACGAGACCGGATTAATGCAAGTCGTTTTCCCCGAGATCAGCCAGCTTGCCGGCGTCGACCAAATCGGCCAACATCATCACAAGGATGTATTCGATCATACTCTGTTGGTTGTCGACCGCATCGCTGAGCTGACCGACGATCCCGATCTGCGGCTTGCCGCACTGGTCCATGACATTGCCAAACCAAGAACAAAACGTTTCGAACCCGCGGTGGGCTGGACTTTTCACGGTCATGAAGACGTCGGTTCCCGCATGGTCCTCTCTATCGGCAAGAAACTCCGCTTGCCCGAGCTTACAACTGCCCGACTCTCAAAATTGGTCGCGCTGCACATGAGGCCGATGAACCTCACGCGGGCGGACGTCACCGATAGCGGAGTTCGCCGCCTGATTGTTGACGCCGGTGATGACCTCGATGCTCTGATGACCCTGTGCCGGGCCGATATTACTTCGCAGCGGCCTACAAAGGTGAAGCGCTACCTTGAACAATTTGACCAACTTTCTGAACGAGTCAAGGAAGTTATTGAGAAAGATAACTTACGGGCCTTTCAGAGCCCGGTTCGCGGCGACGAAATCATGGCGGTTTGCAACATCCCGCCCGGTAGATTAGTCGGACAAATCAAGACGGCACTCGAGGAGGCCATACTGGATGGAAAAGTGCCGAACGAGCACGATGCCGTCTTAAAGCTCCTCTACGAAATCAAGGATCAGTTCTTAGGCATATCGGATAAGTCATGACTCGCATCATCTGTGCACTTCTTTTCACCGCAACTCTCGCACTGGCAGCAGGCAACTTCCCTTTGATCGAGCGAACAGCCCCGTTGTCTCTCGATTCGCTCTATGAAATCGGCTACCGCTACAACTCGACGGTCAAGAGGGCTGAACAGGACACGCGACTGAACTCGATCGGCAAGATTGCCGCCATCGGCAATTTCCTTCCGAGCGTATCCGTCGGCGCAAACTTCTCAGAGTCCCATCGACTGACGAAGACCTATGTCGATGACGACGGGTCGGTCAGAACGTATCCGGTCGTCATCGATTCCGTTACGATCGATGAACAGGAAAGCGAGTCCCGCAGCTCATCACAACGCCTCAGTGCGGACCTGCTGATATTCGACGGCCTGAAGCGGTACTATCTGTACAAGATGGCGAAGAATCAGGAGAAGATCTACAACCTTACTGTTGGCGACTCAAAAAAGGCTCTCGCGCGCACGATTGCTTCACAAGCGGTGATCGTGCTTACGCAACAAAAGCTACTCGATCTCAGCAAAAAACTGCGCGACCAGAGGCAGGATGCTTACGATCTGGCGAAAGCGCGGTTTGATGTTGGTGCGGTGACTGAGTTGGATGTCTTGCAGGCGCAGATCGAACTTGGCCGCGCTCAGAATGACATCACCAGCACCGAGAGGGCTCTGGCCACCGCTCGCGAACAATTGAATTTGACGCTGGGTATCGATCTGCGCAGCTCGTTTCCGGTCGCGGAACCGGGAGACCCCACGCCGTTTGAATTCAACCTTGACAGTCTGATCGCTATCGCCTACGAGTACCGCACCGATCTTGCAATTGCCGATCTTTCCGCTGACCAGGCAAGATACAATCTGAACCATAGCAGGCAAGATTATTTGCCTACGGCATCACTGGGAGCCACCTGGTCGTCAGATGAACAAAGCGGTACGACCGAATCGTGGACGTTGAGTCCGCGCAACCGCAATACAACCTACTCGCTAAGCTTAAACTGGAATCTGTTCGATGGATTTGCGCGCGAACTATCCGTCGCTGAACGTCGCGTCGCCGCCAACAAGGCCTACGAACAGTCCCGTGAACTGAGGTTATCACTTGAGAAGGACGTGCGGCAAAGTTACTATGACTTGGAGAACTCGTTCAATCAACTCTCGGTGACTTCACGAAACCGTGAGCTTGCGCAACGAACTCTCGATTTGGAACGCGAGCGCTATCGGCTGGGCGCCACTTCTCAGCTTTCCTTGCGGGATGCCCAAGTTACCTATGCGCAGGCCGAAACCGATCATATCTCGAAGATTCTCGAGTATCAGTCAAACTTGATCGGGCTGGAGCTGGCGGTCGGCAAGGAATTGAGATAGGCGTGTCCAGAATTGGCTGATGGAGAATGTGAAGCGGGTCGTC
>CAZGVT010000082.1:0-11345 GCA_964529255.1 uncultured Alphaproteobacteria bacterium
CTCGCCATCGGGAACTGCGCTGCGAATTGCCGATGCGATTTATGAAGTCACGCAACAGGATACCGAGATCTCCTCGCTAAGACTCGGAGATGTCGTCGGAGAGCACAGATTACTGTTGGGCGGACCCGGAGAGCGGCTGGAGATCGTGCACCGCGCAGACTCGCGCAGTGTGTTCGCAAACGGCGCCTTGAGAGTTGCAGAGTGGATTTTGGGTCGGGAACCGGGAATGTACTCTGTTCGAAACCTGTTCGATCAGTGAATCTGCGCATTGCCATATTGGTGCTCGGTTTGACGGCCGTGAATTCAGCGCCTGCCCAGCTCCCCGACTCCCTCTGGAGCCGCGTCTACGGCGGTGAATGGCATCAAGTCGCCAAGCGCGTGGTGGCGACTCCTGATGGCGGACTCGCGATTGCGGGAAATCACGAATACGGCGGCCAATTCTCCGATTTTCTGCTGATGCGAGTGAATGCGAATGGGGACAGTTTGTGGGCGCGCACTTACGGCGGGAACGGAGTGGATGTCCTCGAATCGCTGATTGCCGAGACCGACGGAGGATTCGCGGCGGCGGGTTACACTATCGGAGTAGGCGACTCCAGCGAAATCCTCGTCGTTCGCAGCAACAGCAGCGGAGACCCGCTCTGGCAGCGTTCGTATGGCTATTCATTCTACGCGCGCGGCTACGATATGCTACGTGCAATTCATGGCGGCTATTACGTGGCCGGAACCGTGTACGTGCCGACAGCTACAGGACTCTTCGTCTCACATCTCAGCGATGACGGGGTTCCAATTCATGCCTTCGCCTCTTCGGGAAGTTATCAGACGGAAGTATTCTCCGCTCTGAACATTACCTCAAATCGAATTCTCGTGGCCGGCGCGGATTCCGGCTCGGGTTTGCAGAGCGACGAATATTACGTTGGCATCTATGACTCGCTGGGTGATGTATTCTTGCATCGCCATTACGGCGGCACCTCCCGCGACCGCTGCCACCGCGTCATCCGCACTCGGGACGGCGGCTACCTGCTCGGCGGCACCACGCTCTCCTTCGGCGCAGGAGATCAGGACATCTGGATTCTAAAGGTCGATGAGCTGGGTGACAGTCTGTGGAGCCGGATGTTTGGTGGCAGTTTTTTTGACGATTTCGGCGGAGTCATCGAGCGCGCGAACGGTGGATTCCTCGTCGTCGGCACGCACGAAGACGAGAACGACGGAAATTTCAACCTGTTGTTTGGCGCATGCGATGCAAGCGGCGGGAGTTTTCAGCAGCGGTTTATCGGAGGATCGGCCAACGACGAGGGCGCGGATATTGTCGCGATTTCAGATCACGAATTCGTGGTCGCGGGCACAACCCGCTCATGGGGCGCGCCGGGCCGAAACTTCTGGCTGATGAAGTTTGCCGACTTGCCGCATATCGGCACAGATCGTGCAAACATCAATTTCGGCGGCGCGCACGTCGGTGACAGCACGATGCGCAGTCTCAGTGTGATCAACACCGGCGCAGTGGAGCTAATCGTACACGGATTGGCACTGCCCGCAGATTTTCGCGCGACTGCGTCATGGCCTCAGACCCTCACACCCGGTGACAGTCTGCCGCTCGAAATATATTTCATTCCGTCGCGAGTCGGTGCGTACATCGATACGCTGTTTGTCCTGAGTGATGCCGCGACTGGGCCACACCCCGCGCGTGTGCTCGGCTCAGGAATCGCCGTGAGTGTCGACGAACTCCCCGTACTGCCCGCAGAGATCGCATTTCATCCGGCATATCCGAATCCATTCAACGTGACGACCACGATTAACTTCGAGTTGACCTGGGGCATGAGTGCAATCGTTGACATTACGAACCTCTCCGGCCAAGTTGTGGCGACCTTGTATCGCGGCGATCAAGCCGGGTGGCACAGACTGTCGTGGAATGCAGGCGGGCACTCATCGGGCCCCTACTTCGCGAGGCTGACGACGCCCGCGACAACGCATACGCAAAAATTACTGTTGGTGAGATAGGCCGGTCAAGCAACCCAGACGGAGACACAAGTGATGAGAACGGCAATTGCAGTTTACCTGTTGATCCTGAGCGTAGGCGCTTTGTTCGCTCAGCCGCCCGAGAACATTCCGCAGTTTGCCGCGACCGATGAATTCGGTCCCGGCGGTGGAGGTCCTTCTTTGCCGCCCGCTGCGGCTAAAGAATCCCTGTGGACTGCGTCTGTGGAGGTCACGCAAATGATCGGCTCCGTTGCCGGCATGTCGATTGCCGCATGGCCGGGTGAAATCTCGCACATGACCTGCGCTGGGCTCGCGTTCTGCGATTTTCCGGTTGCGCTGCACAGCTCGAGCATGGCTTCGCTCGATCTGATCAAAGCTACCGTCTGCGGAGTCTATGACGGCCTGACCGAAATCGTGCACTGGGCCTCGATCCCTCTCTATTTCATACGCCATCTCCTCCAACAGTTGCCCGAACCGGAATTGCCATGGGAGAGCGAGAATACGATTTTCAATCCATCGGCGGATGACCAGCCGGCCCGACAATTGGCTTCGACAAGGTTATAGTGCCCCTCTTCATCCAAAAGTACGGCGGAAAAGCGCTCGCGTCACCTGACGATGTGAAGCAGGTCGCGCGGCTGATTTTTGAGCGCAGGCAGGCGGGAACTCAACTTGTGATTGTCGTCTCGGCCATGGCGGATACCACGGATCGCTATATCGGCATGGCAAAGAGTGTGAATCCGTCGCCAGCGGGAAGAGAATTGGATGTGCTGCTCTCGGTCGGAGAGAGAATCTCTATTGCCATGCTCGCGCTCGCGCTGAATGCAATGGAGCAGGACATCGCCGTTTCACTCACCGGAGCGCAGGCGGGAATTATCACCGACACCGTTCACACTGCCGCGCAAATCGTCGAGATTCGCGCGCTAAGGGTGCGCGAAGTCCTCAATCAGGGCAGGATTCCCATCGTCGCGGGCTATCAGGGCATAACGACCGACAAAAATATTTCTACGTTGGGCCGTGGCGGCACGGACGCAACTGCAGTCGGCTTAGGAATCGCGCTCGGAGCGGAGCGCGTCGAATTCATGAAAGATGTCGACGGCGTACAATCGGCGGACCCGAAACTGATTCCAGTCGCCCGGACGATTGACCGCATGAGCTACGAGGAAGCGCTCGCCATGATGGGATGCGGAGCAAAGATTTTGCAAGTTCCCGCGGTGGAGATGGCCGCCGAGCATCACATGAAACTCGCCGTCGGAAATTCGAGGACCGGAGTCGCAGGCACGATCATCACGGACCGGCCGCTCGGCAGGCGCACGCTGACCGCGGTCGTACTGGCGGAGCAAGTTGACTGCCGGTTATTTGACTCTACAACCGAAATGCTGACGGCGCTCAAAACTCTTCATACAAATGGACGCGCGCCGATGCTCTCCGCGCAGTCGGGAAGTCGGGCTTTGCTCGTGGTGAAAGCTGATGATGCTTTCGTGCTGCCGGATCCGCCGTTAGTTTATCGCGAACCACTGTCCCTCGTCACGCTGATCGGTCCGGGCGTCGGCGGAGCCGGAGAAGTTGCCCGACGCGCACTCGGCCGCCTGCGGCCCTATGAAAATGAAATTGCAGCCTTGAATATCACTGAGAGTCTTCTATCCGTATTGTTACCCGTGGCCGAGGCGCGTGTCTTTGCCGCCAATGCGCACGAGCTTTGTCTGCGCGATTCCGCGCCCGTTTCTGCTGGTGTCTGACCGCCTCATCTCGTGGCTGGTCCTGTGCATCACGGTCGCAAACTATTCTGCGTTCGCGACTGAGGATGATTCCGTACCGCCACTCTGGGCGGACAGCAATTTGACCGCTATGTCACCCACCTTTCGTTCGAACCCCCTGACTGTCCGTGTGGGCCTTCTCGAAGCCTACGAGAAACTCACCTTCCAGCTCCACGGACCCTATCGCATCGAAGCGCTCTCCGGCGAAGTGCTTCGCGACACCATCGTCTCGACTGTGCGCTGGCGCGCGCGAGTCGAAGAAGCCGCGTCGGCTCAATTCCTGTTCAGCGTCCTCGTCGCGTCTTTCAGAGATCGCGATGAAGCCATGACGCTCGCCGAGTCCTTTGAGAGCCGGGGCACGCCCGCGGTCGTCAGGCAGATCGGCGGAGTCATCGAACTCGACCAGCAAGTGGCCGGTGACAACACGCTGCATCGCGTTCAAGTCGGAAATTTTCGCAGTGAACATGATGCGCGCAACTTTGCCGACAGCCTCGCCGACGACTATGCGCCGAGAGTGGTTCGCGAGGAGTTTCGCCGCTCCCGCGGCCGTATTGAATTCTTCGACGCCGATCTGAAGGAGACCTTCGCGACCGCCGACGGATTCCGGCTCGTCCCGCTGGCGCCGGACGCCTACACGACGCTTTTCGGCGTGCTGACCGTCACCGGTTTCAAGTTCGAGAAAACGGAAAACCGGAACTATGCCGGAAGCCTCGAAGTCTATATCGATCACAACGGTCAAATCGCGGCGCTCAACGAAATCCCGATGGATGTTTATCTCCACGGAGTCGTGCCCGCCGAAATGCCCGCCGGATTTCCGCCCGAGGCCTTACGCGCGCAGGCGATTGTCTCACGCTCGGTGGTCATGGCCCAGAAATCCATCAAGCATCTGAACGATCCCTTTGAACTTTGTGCGCACGTGCACTGTCAGGTTTATAGCGGCCTGACGCATGAGGACGAGCGCACCAATCACGCCGTGGACGTGACGAAGGGTGTGGTGCTGACGCATAACGGGCAGCTCGTGGATGCGCACTATAGCGCGGTCTGCGGCGGTCACACCGAGGATGCCTCGACTACTTGGATGACTCCCTCGATGATCGACACGCGCGGCGTACCCTGTTCGTGCAGCAAGGAAATCGACATTCCCGATCTCACCACCGAGGCCGGAGTCCGTCGCTGGATCCACTCGACGCCCGACGTTTGCTGCAATCTCTCCGGCTACAATCTGCCGGTTTCATCCAATTATGCGCGGCGGCGGTTCCGCTGGGAAGTCTCCTATTCACGCAACGAACTCGAGCGCATTCTAAAAGACAAGACCGGCACCGACATTGGCACGCTATATGATATCGTTCCGCTCCGTCGCGGTCGCTCCGGAAGGCTGACGGAGATTGAAATTCTCGGCTCGCGGCGAAATCTGCGGCTGAAGCGCGAACTCAAAATCCGCCGCGCGCTCTCCGATTCCGCGCTGGAGAGCTCCTGTTTTCTCGTGGACATCGTGCACGACAGTCTGGGCATGCCCGTCGAAGTCGTGTTCACCGGAGCGGGCTGGGGACACGGCGTCGGACTCTGTCAGTGCGGCGCCGCCCGCATGGCCGCCGACGGCAAAACCGCCGAACAGATCTTTGCCCACTACTTCCCCGGCATGAAAGTCGAGAAGAAGTATTAGAGCGCATCCCAAAAACATGAGAGGGGATCGCGTTGCCGAACTCGCCGAGCTGGGTTAAGCGCTTCACCACTTCAGCGTGCGAACGCTCAGAAACGCGCGCAACCCGGCCGGAATCTTGTCGGTTCGACCGTACAGAAATCTTGCCCACAAATCGAGTTTGCTAATTGCCTTGAGTTCGTCATCCGTTTTCGAGATACGCTGTAACACACCGGCATCAGCCAAGCCGCCACTTGCCTCTCCTCTCGATTTACAAAATATCAATTCTCCCATTTCAAGTTTTAGCCCTATCCCCATGACCCCAGAAGAACTCCAATTCCAAATTGCCGAATACAAACCGAAGCTCGAAGACCTGCGGAGGTCTCTTTGACGTCGCGACTCGCGAAGCTCGGCTGAAAAAACTCGAAGAGCTGTCGGCGGGCGGCGGCTTCTGGGATGACCAGCAGCAGGCACAGAAAGTGCTGAAACAGGTCTCCGAGGAGCGCTCGTGGATTGCCGCGTGGAAAGTCATCGAGACCGCTATGGCCGATCTCGAAGCACTCGCCGAACTGGCCGCCGAGGCCGGCGGCGATTTCTCGGCGGATGATTTGGACGGCGAATTCAAAAAGTTCGTCGCGCTCTATGACGATCTGGAAATGCGCGCCATGCTCACGGGCCGCGACGACGCGCGCTCGGCCATCGTGCACATTCATCCCGGATCCGGCGGCACCGAATCGTGCGACTGGGCCGGCATGCTCTTCCGCATGTACATGAAATGGTTCGATTCGCGCGGCTGGAAAACCGACGTGCTCGATTTCGAACCCGCGGAGCATGCGGGCATCGAAAGCGCGGTCATCGAAGTCACCGGGGATTATGCCTACGGATTCTGCAAGGCCGAAACCGGAGTGCATCGCCTCGTGCGCATCTCGCCCTTCGATTCCAATGCGCGCCGCCACACCTCCTTCGTCAGCGTATTCGTCTATCCTGAAGTCGACGACGTGCCCGAAGTCGAAATCAAACCGGACGATTTGAAAATCGACACCTATCGCGCATCCGGCGCGGGCGGTCAGCACGTAAATCGTACCGAGTCGGCAATCCGCATTACGCACATGCCCAGCGGCATCGTGGTCACCTGTCAGACCGAACGCTCGCAGCATCGTAATCGCGACAGCGCCATGAAAGTCCTGAAGGCGCGGCTTTATCAACGCTGGCTCGACGACCAGCGCGCCAAAAACGAAAAAATCGAGAGTTCCAAAACCGATATCGCCTGGGGGCACCAGATTCGCTCCTATGTGTTCCAACCCTACCAGATGGTGAAAGACCACCGGACGGGATCCGAGACATCCTCTATAGACAAAGTCATGGACGGTGACCTCGATGAGTTTGTGCGGGCATTCCTCTTGCATGGCGCTCAAGGAAAGTACGCGAGAAGTCGCGGGATGGCAAGTAAAGAAGACGACGATCTTTAGTCCGGCCTGCTACGATCAGGTCCGGTGAGTCATTTCAATTCAGGAGGTTTAAATGATTCGAATACTTGTAATCACTGCTGTTGTGGTGATCACCCTGTGCCAGGGTCTAATCGGCTGTCAAGATTTTGGTCAAGTCAACGATGGCAGCATAGTTGCGGACTTAGATCCCACTGCCGTTCGTACACAGGCGAAGGAGAGCGAACCCCCCGGGCAACTGAGATACTTGCTCGACCAGGCCGTAGCCTCAAGGAGTATCGACGCGGGATGCCTGAAATACTTGTACGATATACTTCCCACGGTTGACCCGAACAATCCAATTTGCGAACTCAGTTCCCACTCGGATCAGTACGAGGATGAAGTGTTGTTCCAACTGCCGTCGACGAGTAGTTCGGACATGTCCTGCGACACGAATAGGTTTCTGGCCGTGCGACGGTACCCGGACGAGAACGGGAGCTACCCTGTAACCGAAGTGTTCACTGTCCCGCTTTGGTTCGTTAGACCCGAGGAGTTGGGTCAGCCAGCGTGGTCGGCTCCGAGCAGCATTCCCAAGGGAAAGGGGGCGAATTTCATGAAGGAATTGACTTTCGCAGGTCAGCTTGGCGCGGATGTAAAACTCCGAAATATTACGATCACCGCGCGCGGGAAACAGTGGATGTTCGGGCGATATACGGATATTGGCAATGATCTTCCAGCCGAGCTCATCAATCCTACGGCCTGCGAAGCACCAGGCGTACTATGGGATGGGCTGATCACGTCCACTGACCCTAACACGTTCAAGGGGTTCACGGGAATGTACTATCGTGCGTCCGGTTTTCCGCAGGGTGGCGGGTTAGAGTGGTCATGGGGTGATACTTGGCTTTTTAGCCAGCTTGCGGATGAAGCTGCAAATCGTGAGACATGTCTCCCAAATCAAGGTGGAAACGAAATCGCCTTTCAGGCGTCCACGTCAACGACGTTTCAGAACCTCTGCATCAATGGGGCAGTACCATACTCGATCAGAGTTGGACTATATATGATCGGCGCACACTTGGTTACAAACAACGAGTGGGTGTATTTTGCTCCAAACAACGGGTCATACGCTGGAAACGACTGCGCTGATATTGCGCTTTATCCCTGGCCTGCGCTTGGTTGGTCGTGGCCAGTCTCAGGCGGCATCCCACTAAATTTGTGCGGAACGTCACTGAACGATATGAAGAAAGGATACCGAGCCTTTTTTCAAACATTCCAGTGGGAGAACTCTTTCGAAGATCTCGGCACTGGCTGGTGTGGAGGTCCAGGCTACTGGGGATTTAGGGGGCTGTTCTATCGTTCGCAAAACGGGCAAGGATCATGTGGTTCAGCGATCGTTGGAGATATATTCACGTGGGCCTGGAGCCAACCCGGCAACCCAAACCTCTACATCAAGGCCGTGGCGACTTACCGCCGCAACGAACCAAATAACTGCCTCTAACGATGAGCCACCACACCACACTTCCGATGCGAACTCCAGGCTTTGCCGCGCTGATTCTGGCGGCCACGGTTTTTCTAGTGTGCATTTTGAGTCTTGCCAAGGCCAAGACCTCAGCGCCCTCGCCTTACAACGACCCCCTTTATAAGCATGCACCAGCGCAATTACTCGTAAAGTTCGATCAAACGTTGAACGGTGCGACACCGGCCGACATCGCCTCCCAAGTTGGCGGACACCTTACCCATCATTCGGTGGAGTTGGACTTCTACCGCGTGGAGTTTCCGATGACTGCCAATCTGGCAAAGGCAATCGGGTACTTTCGATCTCTCAAAGAAGTCGTCTGGGCAAACTATAACTACATTGCCGACGAACACTTTGTCCCGAACGATCAGTATTACCAATACCAGTGGCACTATCCACTGATTGGACTGGAGTCGGCATGGGACGTCACACGGGGTGCAGCAAACATAACTGTGGCGGTCTGCGATCAAGGTTGGCAATTCAATCATGAGGACTTCGCAGGTGTCCAGGTCGTGAGCCCCCGTGACACGCGCGATGAAGACAATGATCCGGAGGTTCCAAGTTTATATGAGTCGCATGGCATGCATGTGGCAGGGACGATACTTGCCGCTACCAATAACGGCGTAGGGGTTGCCGGTATTGCTCCCAACTGTCTTTTCATGCCGATTCGAGTTATGAACGATGAACATCCGGGGAGCGGGACAAGCGAGGACATCGCTGAAGGTATTGTGTGGGCGGCGCAACACGGTGCTCACGTGCTCAATCTCTCCCTCGGGTACACTCACAGCGCAAACGAGCCGCCACCGGACCCGGGTCCGCCCCTGTCAACCGCCATTCAAACTGCCGCGAACGCAGGAGTAGTTATTTGCGTGTCGTCCGGAAATTCGGGCTATGATTATGTCGCCTATCCCGCAGCTTATCCGGTCTGCATTGCTGTCGGTGCCTCGGCAACAAACGACGCCATTGCACCCTATTCTAATCAGGGATCAGAACTGGACGTTGCGGCGCCCGGAGGTAACACGGAACAGGACCTCAATGGCGACACATATCCGGACGGTGTGTTGTCCTCTTTCATGAATCAGAACTTGCAGTCGGACTACTGGTTCTGGCAGGGCACCTCGATGGCGGCTCCGCACGTCGCCGGGGTTGCCGCGCTTTGTCTCGCCAACGGCGTTCCCGCAAATTGCGTCCGCGAAGCGCTCGAGAACACTGCGGTCGATCTTGGAGCAGGCGGTTGGGACGTCGTCTTCGGTCATGGCCGCATCAATGCCAACTCTGCGATTCGCTATTCCGACTGTGGTGGCGGTGGTGGAGAAACGACCATCTTCTATGAGCCGTTCAACGCGACGCCGGCAGGCTGGACTCAGGACCAGAACGATGCACAGGCCGTCGGTTGGAATCTGCTTGCGGATCTCGATCCCGATCCCGACTGCGCGGATAACCCGCAGGCCGGAGCCAATGCGATTTGGCACGATGACGAAAACCTCGGCCAGCAGCATCAAGACGACTGGCTGCGCTCGCCGGTGATCACGCTTCCCGCAGGAGCGACGGATATGGTGCTCACGTTCTGGCAGCGCAATTGCTACCTGCCGAATTTCTACGAGTATCACGGACTGCTCTACCGTTTCGACGGAGCCCAGCAGTGGAGCGAGTTTTCGCAGTATGATGATCCGCAGGAAGACTGGCAACAGATTTCGGTTACTCTCGATAACAACACCGCCGGACACACCGTCGAATTCGCCTTCCGCTACCAGGGTGTCTATGCGACCGAGTGGTTCATCGATGAGTTCCACATCACCGGAAATACCGATGTCGCCGCCGATGATCGTCAGGTCATTGCGCTTCAGAGCATGCAGCTCGGCGCTTCCTACCCGAACCCGTTCAACAATTCGACGAACATCCCATTCGAGCTCTCGCACAACATGCGCGTGACCATGACCATTCACAATGTCCTCGGACAGGAGGTTGCGGTATTGGTCAACGATGCGATCATGACCGCGGGCACTCATCGAATCCAATGGAATGCCGAGAGCGCCACCAGCGGCGTGTATCTTGTGCGCCTGCTGAGCGAGGGCCATGCACAAACGGCTAAGCTGCTGCTGGTAAAATAGACGGTCGGAAGTATGAAGTATGAAGGATGAAACCGCGAGAACCGGTAGTAGTCCTTCATACTTCATGCTTCGTATTTCATACTTTCTTTCCTTCCATCACCTACTTCTCCTCCATTTCACTCAGCGAAGTCATCGAGCCGGACGAAACGCGCCCCTATCGTCCGACCTATGCGCGCGTCTCAACTTCCGCGCTCGAGCAGAACTTTCGCGCCTTCCGTGCCTTGGCTCCGAATGCGCAAATCATGGCCGTCGTCAAAGCCGATGCTTATGGACACGGGCTGCTCTCCTGCGCGCATCTGTTCGCGGAATTGGGTACAGACTATTTTGGTGTTGGCTTTGTGGAAGAGGGTATTGCGCTGCGTAGGGCGGGTCTCACCACTCCCATACTTGTGCTCGGCGGGATTGTGGGACATCAGATCGGCCTGTTTCTCGATTTCGATCTCGATCTAACAGCAAGTTCCGTTTTTAAACTCGAAGGGATCGAGGCCGAGGCCGCTTCGCGCAACCAAACTGCGCGCGTTCATCTGAAGATCGATACGGGCATGAATCGCATCGGCCAGAACTGGCGTACCGCGGAGCAGCTCTTTCTGGCCGCGAAGAACTGCGTGCATGTCGAATTCGCCGGACTCTATTCCCACTTCGCCACAGCCGAAGATCCCGATCCCACCTTCGCTCAAACGCAAATTCACCGCTTTCGCGAAGCCGTCGATCTTGCGGAGTACCACGGCCTCAATCCGCCCCTCAAACATCTTGCAAACTCGGCAGGGGCCATCAGCTTTCCCGAGTCGCGCTGGAATATGATCCGGCCCGGACTGGGTTTGTTCGGCCAGCATGGATCGCCATTTCTGCAACGGCAATTTCCGCTGGACCCGGCCATGGAACTGGTCAGCCAGATTGTCTACATGAAACGCGTGCATCGCGGCGAAGGGG
>CAZGVT010000083.1:0-1274 GCA_964529255.1 uncultured Alphaproteobacteria bacterium
TTACGGTCCCACAAAGAGCGAATATGATCTGATGGACCGGGTGAAGCGTGGCGACTTCAATCTGCAGGATTTTCTTGACCGTCACGATGTGCCGATCGATCTTGATCCGATCATTACGCGCGCTCTGAAGTGGCGGAAGGAAGACCGGCCGTCTTCCATGCGTGAGTTCGTTGTCGGGCTTCAGCCCTATCTGAAGGCAATTCACTACTCAGAATCTTCGGCGTTGACGGAACTGCGCCGTTTGATGGAGCTTCTCGCTCCCGCGAACAAGATCGAAGCACTCTATCGGGAGTTTGTCGACTCTGAAACAGGATCACGTCCGGTCGCGCCGCCTCCCAAGCCGGTATTTGTTCCACCGTCACCGGACATGACGGAGACCTCGCCGCCACTACCGCTCCATCCGCCTGACGATCACATCGATGTCCCCCCCCCGGTTGTAGTCCCAATCGACGACGGAGTTTCATCTCATCCGTCTCCGATTGTTAAATCTTCGGGCTCTCGTCGCTATCTATTGTGGGGAACAGTCGTCGCAGCGATTGCGATTGTCGCTTGGCTGACTGTGAAACGGCCAGGCGACGACAGTCTAAACGGAGAACCCTTTACCCCGGACACTGCTGCGTTGATCGCAGATTCTCCCGCGGACAGCGCGGACATTCCCGTCGTACCACAAGTCGTCGATCCGGAGCCGATAGACTCCCTATCCGTATCACCGATCACTGGTCCCGATACGGGCATGCGGCCACCGGTACCAAGAGTACCCCCCGGCCCTTCACCTGTACCGCCCAAGATTCGGCCTTCTTTTTCGGAGGCCTTGAGCAATCTCGAAGGACAGAGGACATTCAAGGACTTTACGCGCTGGTTTAGCGACTATCGCAACGACTCCGTCATTGTCATTGAGCAGCCGTCTAATAGTAATGAGTTTTGGGCCCTTTTCGACAGCACCGACCAACTGATCTGTATCGCCCGCCGGGAAGGAAACAAATATAAGCGACTGGATACGAACGAAGAAGTAAGCGTGCGCTCTGCGCGACGATCCGCCGCGTTTTCCAAACCATGACACTTCTATTGTTGGGCGACACGTCCGCCCGGCTGTGCGCTCTTCAACTGTTTACTAACTCCCCTGCGTTTTCATGCAACTCAAAACCGGCGTTCTGATCATCATCGCTATCTGCGCCGTTCGCGCGCAAGCCACGACCGTGAAAGTGAGCGGCCACGGCACGGCTCCCGACGGAGGGATGCCATGGCTGGAGTACCGATTGACCCGCCTGTTAAGC
>CAZGVT010000083.1:1284-11329 GCA_964529255.1 uncultured Alphaproteobacteria bacterium
TCGACAATGTATTCGCGGATGGCGTACAGTCCAAGGTAGCGGGATTCTTCTCACATTTGCCCTATGAGCCCGCGCGATACGATTACGATGTCCGCGTGATCGACGTCGGCGAATCGACCTGGGAGGCTCGCGACATCCCCGTCCGCCGGGCAAGTACATCCGCATTGGATTCAGCCCGGTCTCTGGTCGTCTCCTTTGATCGCGAGTCGAGAATCGTCGGTGTTCGCTTCGAACTCGAGAGCCGTGACTATGCCGCGATCATGCTCAGCGGAGATACGCTGCAAGACTTGACGGTCCGGCAGAAGATTCTCTCTCTGATCGAGAACTATCGGACCGCCTATGATACGAAGAACCTCGACTTTATTTCGCGCATTCTCAGCGACGATGCCCTCATCATTGTCGGTCGCGAGGTGCAGCCGTCGGACATGCCGGGAGATCGAGTCGCCTATAGCAGCCTGTCCCCGGTTGAAGTGGAGTATCTGCGGAGGGACAAGTCGGAGTACGTGTCACGTCTGAGTGAAGTCTTCGCCGCCAATGAGTCCATCAGCGTTGGGTTTGACAGTATCAATGTGACCCGTCACGCCGTCCATCCTCACATCTATGGAATTGCGCTCGAACAAAATTGGAAATCCACGCAGTACAGCGACCACGGTTATCTGTTCGTGCTGCTTAACTTCCGTGATGAGCAACATCCGTTGATTCACGTGCGCAGTTGGCAGAAGGACCCCTTCAGTGATGGTTCGACCATCGGGTTGGGTGACTTTGACATCACACCCGAAAAATGAGAATAGTGGTACCAGAACGCGTTTTAAAAGCAATAGTGGATATTTTGGACTCGCCGAGGCGGGTTAGCACGACGACATCAAGAGCGCTCGCACGAACAGTCCGTGCGTTACCCGCCCGGAAACTTTCCCCACCATCAGGAAATTCCCGTTCCCCTCTCATTTCTTTCGGATATATTTTAACATTTGTGGCGATGATTTGCGCCTGCGTTTCGCCGGTTTCCGCGCAGTCGATCGTCCGGGAAGCCGAACTTGATCTTGACGCGGCCACACGTTCTGTGGCGGCATTCTTTCGCAATGGTTGCGGCCGCGGTGCCGCCGTCGAGTCCGATGAGGATCAGACCCTCAATTTAGATTTAGTATTTGCCGGCTACTCGCTGACGGTGACCGGCAAGGAAAAGTCTGGCTCCCTGCACGCCGCGCTGCCGCTCTTTCTCGGAAGCTACTCCGCGTCGCTCGACTACCGCTGGAAGACCTCCGGCAAGCGGCAGGTCTACTCCTACCTACCGCAGGTCGAGCTGAC
Source organism: uncultured Alphaproteobacteria bacterium (assembly GCA_964529255.1). Taxonomy (GTDB): domain Bacteria; phylum Electryoneota; class RPQS01; order RPQS01; family RPQS01; genus CAZVXJ01. The sequence continues at coordinate 2,590 of CAZGVT010000083.1, forward strand.
CGATTCACTGTTCGCCTTCGATGATACATCCGGCATTCGAGTGACGGTCGACCCGGAATTGGTGCGTTCCGTGCGTCCCGTAATTATACAAAGGCTTTATCTTTATCGCACGCTCGCGCTTCCTGCTCCGCTCAGACCCGGATGGAATCTCTCCGCCGCCGTTCCCGCTGCGATCAGAGTATTTGGTAAGCACGTAGACTCACTCCAAACAGTCGCGTCTGAATTCGCGCGCTGCCTGGCGGAATTTTCCGCCGGCAAGATCGTCTATGCAGGACCGCTGAGCATCACGGCCTCGAATTCACTACTTGAAACGAGCTTTTATTGCATTCTGCTCGATCCGAATACCACGCGACATCACCTGCTGACGATACGCGAAGAGTTCACGACAGGCCAAACTTCGTGGCAGCAAACGAAACTGACCTGCGACCTGCACCCCTACATCCGCACGGATAACGTCAAATCCCTCACCGGGACGGTGTCCGATCCGAATCGTCCAAAAATTCCAATTTCATTGCCGATACGATGAGAATTTACTCCTCAATTTCGGGCATTTTATCGCTCCTGCTGTTTGCAAACGTCGTCTGGTGCCAGACCGAAGCCGTCAAACAACTTGGGAAACTTCGCGTCGAACCACTCCCACCCGGCAGCAAGATCTTCGAAAGTCGCGAGCATGGAATAGTCATTCTGGAGTCGGACATCGTCGGTCTCGAACTGCATAGCACTCTTGGAGTCGTTCGCAGTGAAGGGAACGCGGGAGAGCAGATCTACTACCTACGTCCTTCCCCGCAGAGAATAACCATCAGCCACCAGGACTACATTCCGCATGAGTGGCGTCTCAATGTTGTTACCGATCCCGCTCGTCAGGTGCAGCGCTTCCGCGTCTCGTCCGGTATTCCGCCCTTGGTGGGAACTGATCTCCCGCAAGTAAGCTTGAAGTATACGCTCAGTGGACCTCTGGATTGGGCCTACGGGATTCTTGACGACGGTGCGATTTTACATCTCGACTTCAGCAAGGGTCCGCGTGTTGTGCAAGCCGCCGCCAGTGCGCACAAGTTGCAGGTTGTTACCTCTCGCGGCATGAGCGAAATGATAGTGGTCTTTCAAACCGGAGTGCGCAAGGAAGAAATAATTACGCCCGATTCTACCAAGAAACCTCAGCGGCCCACAACTCACATCGTCACCCTTGAGACCTCGCCGCCGGACGCGCAATTGATTTTGAATGGAGTCATGGAAGGATCGACCCCCTGGGAATCGACGCAGGTACCCGCCGGTGAGTATGTCGTGCAACTGTCGAAGAAAGGATTCCAGCCGCTGGTGCGGGAGATTGCAGTAGGAACCGGCGACTCGATCGCCACCGGGCAGGAGATTCTTCATCTCAGCTATGCGTTGCAACCTAATCCCACAAGGCTACGCGTCAACTCCGCTCCGGCCGGCGCAAAAGTCACGCTTTCCGGCACGGAATTGGGCCTCACACCGATCGACACCATGCTTTCGCCGCGCGAAGGATCGCTGACGGTGAGCTTGCCCGCATATCATGCATATGAGACGCCTGCGAAGCTCGTCTCCGACTCATTGCATCAGTTCGATGCAATATTGAAAATCATCGGCGGAAAGTTGAAAGTAACCTCCGATCCCGCCGGCGCGACGGTGCTTCTGAATGGCGATTCGTTGGGTAGGACTCCGCTGACGACGGAGGAAACGCCGCCCGGAACGTACACTGTGCTGGTCAGACAACCAGGACTCGCAGACGATGCGAAAGCCGTCACGATCGAGGGCAGCAAAGAGACGGCGGTCGGGTTCAATCTCACGGAACGAAAGCCCGGACGGCTCGACCTCGATTGCAAGGTGAAATCCGCGATGGTGAGTATCGTCGACGGACCTCTGGGTCCGAATGAGAAGCGCTGGAATCTCGCATTGCCCCATGAGGCTCGTGTTCCGCCGGGCCGCTACGTCCTGCGATTTATCTGCGAACATTACATTCCGCGCATGGACACTGTCTGGGTCAAGGACAAAGAAACGCTCACCCGCCGAGCCGTCGAACTGCAGCGGGGCAAGGGCGATTTGGTGATCAAGACGTCTCCCGCCGCTCCGTCTGTCGATGTGATCGTGAAGGGAGGCGACAGCACTCCCGGCAGTTTTCGCGGCATAACCGACGTGAACGGCGAGTACGCGTTGCCCGGTCTGCCGGCCGGATTGTACGAGATCAAAGTCAAGTTCAACCGTGGCAGCGGCGAAGCCTCCGCTGTTGTCAAGGATCAAGAGTCATCCACCGTTACGGTATCACCCCGTCGCTGACAAGAGTACAGAAATCAATATGAACATCCTTCGCACCGCGCACGCGGAGTTCCGCGTTACCGATCTTGATGCCGCTCGGCGTTTCTATGTTGACGCGCTCGGCTTTCTGCTCATTCGCGTCGAATCCGACCGCCTCTATCTCGGCTGCATGGAAGAGCGCGATCTCTATTCCCTGATTCTGAAGAAATCCGATTCTCCCGGCCTCTCTCACATTGCGTTCCGCGTCGAAAAGGAGCGTGATCTTTACGATCTCGAGCAGATTGCAAACGAAGACAGTTTGCCTTCTCGCTGGGTCCCGCTCGGTGAAGAATTCGGTCAGGGCAAAGCGCTCCGCATTCAGGATCCCAACGGTGTGCCGATCGAGTTCATCCACGAAATCGAGCGTCGCCCATCGGAACTGCAAAACTACCACAAATATCGCGGCGCCGCCATTCAACGCATTGATCATTACAATTGTCAAGTGCCTGATGTTCGCAGGGGCTACAACTGGTACACCAAACGATTAAACTTCCACTGCTCCGAATACACCGCCGCAACCGATTCCCCCCTGCTTGCGGGGGGGCCAGGGGGGGCGGGGCAGGGGGGGGTAGGCGAATTCAAGGGCCACAAATTCCTCGAGTCCGGTCCTTCGCACACGATTGATCAAGACGAACTCTGGGCCGTGTGGATGCACCGCAAGCCTAATGTGCATGATCTCGCCAATATGAACGGCGTCGGTCCCCGGCTGCACCACATCGGCTTCTGGGCGTATGATCGGATTTCGATTCTCAATGCCTGCGATGTGCTCGCGAGCATGCACATGGCGGATCGCATCGAGCGCGGCCCCGGTCGTCACGGTCTCTCCAATGCTTTCTTTCTATACCTACGCGATCCCGACGGCAACCGTATCGAAATTTACACCGGCGATTATCTGATCACCGACTGGGATCTTCCGCCCATTCGCTGGAGCATCAACGATCCTCGCCGCGCTACCTTCTGGGGTCACCTCCCTCCGAAATCATGGTTCGAGGAAGCTTCCCTCGTTGAGAACATCCACACCCGCGACTTCATGAAAACTTCCCAACCCCTTTCCTTCGCCAAACCCGATTGGGTGATTTGAAGTATATCTTTTCCCCCCACATCCTGTGGGGGGATTCAGGGTGGGGGAATTCGTAGCGTCGGGTCCTCGAACGAAGTGAAGAGCAGTCCGCTCTTAATGCCGCCGCATGGGCATGCGCTCTTGTCATTCTGGACACCGCGTCTTCCATCTTCGCGGGCGTCCAGAACCTCTCAGGGGTGCTTGGCCCGGCCGGCGACGCGAAAGATATCGACTCGTAGCGCCGGACGGCAGTCCGCATTCTAATTTCTGATTTTCAAATTTTCCTCCGTGGATTTTCCGTTCCTCATCCGCACCTACGGCTATCCAGCAGTCTTCATCGGCACGATGTTGCAGGGCGAAGCCATATTGTTGATCTGCGGATTTCTCGCTCATCAGGGGTATTTGTCGCTCTGGATTGTCTGGCTGGTCGGCGCGGCCTCGGCGATGTTCGGCGACATGACCTACTTCCAGCTTGGCAGGTACTTCGGAGACCGTGCAATCTCAAAACTTCCCGCGCGCATCACGAAGGCGGCGGGTTCCGTCAAGCGCATGGTCGGCCGTCATCCCAACAAGGTGATGCTCTCCATGCGCTTTCTCGTCGGGACGCGAATTCTGCTTCCGGTATTGTGCGGCACGACCACCATTACGACTCGTCACTTTCTGCTCATGAACGCTCTCACCGCACTGTTGTGGTCCGGTGCGTTTGTGATCGCCGGTTACCTGTTCGGCGTCGCCGCACAGCAGTTGCTGGATGATCTCAAACAAGTCGAGCTGTTGCTGGTCATTGCGATTGCCTTCATCGCCATTCTCTATCACCTGATCAGCACCCGCCTCCGCGCCCGCCGCGAAGCTGAAAAATAATCCCCCCACTTTGTGGGGGGACCAAGGGGGGGCTGTTCGCCGAGCGAGGTGCCATCACCTCGCCGGAATCTACCCCGAGTGCAGCGCTGCACAGCCGTGCGAGATCTTCGCAATTTTCCCCCCACTTTGTGGGGGGACCAAGGGGGGAGAATCTTGGCGGAATTCCCCTTTGCTTGCGGGGAGTCATAGGGGGGGGCCGTTCGCCGAGCGAGGTGCCCTCACCTCGCCGGAATCTACCGCGAGTGTAGCGCTGCACAACCGTGCGCGATCTTCGCAATTTTCCCCCCACTTTGTGGGGGGACCAAGGGGGGAGAATCTTGGCGGAATTCCCCTTTGCTGGCGGGGAGTCAGGGAGCATTCACACTTCTACGTTTAAACAGCGAAGTTACAACGCTTGTCACTCTGAAGCCGCGTCTTCGGCATTTCGCGGCTGAAGAGTCACCAGGTCCTTACGGAGGTTATTCCGTATGGCCGCTCGATGGTGGACCGTGGGCAGCGTTAGAAAGACAAAGGCGCGGGTCCTCGCGCCTTTGTCGCTTGTTGTCTGTTGTTCGCCGTTACGGCATGGCGGCGCCCAAGTGACGACAACTGATGCCGTTGGGCCGGCTGCCCACGTTCACAGTACTCAGTACGGTACCCGTGTTCGAGTCAATGGACTGTACCGTGCCCTCGACCAACGTCGTGATCCAGACACGAGTCCCATCCTGGTTCACCACGACTCCGTGCGGGCCGGGACTCACCACGACCCTGCGCAGGACTGCTCCCGTCTCCGCATGAACTTGAATGAGTTCATTTCCCGCCGGCTGATCCTCTAACATGCCCTGATCGGCGACCCACAGGGATTGGCCATCCAGCGCAGGATACAGTTGTACCGGACCCGCGCTTCCCACAGGAAGATCAAAGAGGGTAAGTTGACCGGTGCTAAATTCGAGTCTGGCAATCTGGCGGGTGTCGTACACCGTGGCAAATGCCGCATGCCCATCGGGAGCAAGCGCGGTCTGAACGGCGCGGCCGGGGAGATCGTAGCTCTCGATGGAGTCACTTTGCACATGGACAACGTGCAGCGATCCGTCTCCCATTCCCGCAACAATCAAGGTCGAGCCGTCCGCCGTTACTCGCGCCCCATGCGGGTTCGTACCGGAGGGCAGTGGAATGGAACGGGTTACTTGCCCGGCCTCGAGATTGACGACCAATACGGCATCCGACTCGTAGGCGGTGACGTAGGCCGTGTGACCCGCGATCACTACGTGGGCGACGTGAAGATCTGACCCGAGTTCGATGCGAGCCGTCACAGCAAACGTGCGCACGTCCACTCCAATTAACTGCTCGGGCATCGGCTCCTCACCGTGCCCGCCTCCTTCCGATCCGGGCATGGCCGTGAGCCACGCCGTCTCGCCGTCGGGGTCAACTTGTACATTGTGCACGTCGTACCTGACAACGGAACCATGGATGAACTCCGAGAGATCTATCGTGCCGACCAGACCGCCTGTGGTTCCATCAAGCACGGCGAGTGTTCCGTCTGCTTCCACGGCGACGAAAATCAGGTTCTCGCCGAGAGTAATCTGCTGGTCCTCGTCAGACGAACACGCGGCGAAGACGAGGCAGATGATCACTACCCAAAGCCGTTGCATGGCCAAACTCCTTTCTTCCTGAGTACTTCTGTTTAATACATGATAACAAGATAAAGTACTCTTGTCAAGAAGCTGCGGCAGCAGGCCGCAGGATATTTTCTTCAGCCAATGCATACCCCGCACGTGCCAGTGAACCTTCCCGCGGCGGCATGTGGTTTTCCACGTGCCGCGCTGGGAGGTTTCGTGGCGAGCGGCAAACCATGCATCGCCGTGCGAACTGCTCCCATCCGTCGTGGATTGAACCCGAGACAGCCTCGCCCTGGCCTCCTTCGTTCCAGTTCACTCCTCCAACACGCTGTAAATTTGTTCACATTTAGTTTAATTTAACAGAATTGAATCTTGACTCTCTCAGACTAATGTTGTATATTGGCATTTACCACTTTCGCGTGCATCCGTGGAATCTACCCTTCCTCCCCCGTGCAAACCGCATTCTGGACCGCTCATGAAAACTCCTAAGTAATTATTCACAAAAGCCTTAGTGGGAGTTCGTTTGGTCACTTTTTCTGCGGACTGACCCACCTTAGCAAACTCATCCCTTATTCCACTTTCCGCTTGCCCCGGTTTGGATTTCAAGTTTTTTCTTCGTATATTGACCCATAGTGTGATACCGGAGGCGAATCTCCGTTCACACATAGTCATAAGCGGCTCCATGGGGAGCCCTTCGCAGGCCCTGTCACGAGAAGGCTCTGGTTCACATTCCTTTTTGGCTTGTCGATGTCGAGTGGTGGCAGAATGGGGGAACCATCCCCACAAGTTGAAGAGGATTCAACCATGGTAAACATCTATGTAGGCAACCTCGCGTACACAACAACGGACGAGGATCTAAAAAACCTGTTTTCAGCTCACGGCCAGGTCGATCGCGCCAGCGTGATCATCGATCGCATGAGCGGTCGCAGCAAGGGCTTCGGCTTTGTCGAAATGCCCAACCCGGCAGAAGCCAAGGCCGCCATCAACGCGCTTAGCGAGATGGAAGTCGGTGGCCGCCGGATGATGGTCAACGAAGCGCGACCGAAGGAAGATCGTCCGCCGCGCCGCGACCGCTACTAAGCTGTCCTGAGGATGTCAAAGGGGCTGTCCCATTCGCTGGGTGCAGCCCCTTTTTTATAACCGCTTTTCGCCCGGCAATTGAGGGCCTCGGCGGCCGATTTGCAGGTCTGAGGAAATCTGCTAAATTATCCGTTGCATCTCAGTAAGTCTTCAGTCCAATGGAAACCCTTACTACACAGCGCGAAGACGCGCTGGTCATCCACCTTCACGGTCGACTGGCCCATCCCCGCGAGGGAGAGGCATTTCATGCCGAAGTCAGCGAGGCCATTGCCAAGCGGTCGCCGCGGGTGGTCATTGATATCAGCAACGTAGACTGGATGAACTCAACCGGCCTGGCGATGCTCGTCCGCGCGTATGTAGCGCTTAGCAATGCGGGAGTTCCGGTTTCGGTGAGCGGCGCTAATGATGCGGTTCGCACGGTCATGAAGAGCACAAAACTGGACACCGTTTTCGGCCTGCATCACACGGTCGCCGACGCCATTCAGGCGATGAAATAAAACGAAAGGAACCCCTGTGCAAGTTTCCACTCGCGAAACCCGCGGAATGTATATCATCGCACTGACCGGCAGGATCGTCACCGAGCAGGACACCGCCGAGTTCAAGGATACCGTGCGTGACGCGCTGATCAATGGCCGCAAACTGATTATCGTCGATATGAGCGGTGTGGACTGGATCACATCGACCGGCATAGCGGCATTGATTTTCGCGTACACGACGATGAAAGAGGTTGACGGTCAGATGCGGTTGGCGGGGGTGAGTAATGAAGTGAACAATGTGCTAACCATCAACAAACTGAATCTGGTCTTCGATATGCACGACTCGGTCGATGCGGCCGTTGCCGCCTCAATGGCCTGAGTGGTTTGCGAAATAAATCGAGTAGAACGGCAGCCTTGCGGCTGCCGTCTTGTATTTCTACACTCGCTGGCTGCACCAATCGACAATCGGTGACAGCAATTTTCTTGTCCAGTAGCGTCGCTGCGGAGATTTGGAAATAAATTTGGCCAACGGCGGGGAAAGTCGGTAATAAGCTTTCACGAGCGCGGATCCCAGTGTCGAGTTCATGAGGACATGATCGCGAAATCTGCGCAGCGTCTCAACCTCGTCGGCCCATTGCGAACCATAAGCGGCCGTCGCGACGAAGCAGCTGCGATTGACGGTAACGTTTACATCGCCACCGCTCATTGGATTGCCGGCGATATTCGCAATTTGCTGAACCGACTGCCAGTTAATCTCACCGCTTGCGATGCCTTCGCCCGCTCCGGCTGCGCTCCATGCGCCGATCATTTCATCGAAATCCCCGGAAATAATTTTGTCGTAGGCCATGCCGACTTTTTCGGGATGCACGGGCTTGTATCCGCCAATGTAGGCCGCGTCGGGAGCAGAGCCGTCAACCATGGCGGGATAGGTTGAGCCGAGATAGGAGATCTCCGCAGTCCAGAAGGGCCAGAGAATTCGCTTGGTTGTCAGTTGTTGAAAGAAGATGTCCTTGGCTTTGGAGTGATCCGCAAGGAGTTGTTTCAGTCTTAGTTCAGCCGCCTCAAACGGTTCGGTAAAGGCGAGTTGACGATGTCCGTCCGTTTGGGACTCCCGGTATTCCTGCAAGCGAGCGGCGGTTGCCTGCCGCATGACATTGCGAACGAAATCCACGTGGACGGTTGCGCGGCGATCCTCAAACAGCTCGGCCATAATTCGCTCGCCCAACATCTCCACGGTTACATCTCTTGCAGGAGGAGAAAAGAATCGAATTGCCGAGGCTTGGAGCTTAAGGGAAAAGAGTTCAGTCGACGCGGGAATCAATTCGGAAAAGCCGCCGGAAATGGTGCCATTG